>CANLHE010000123.1 GCA_947490605.1 Actinomycetota bacterium | reverse complement strand
AAGTAGCAACTCGATCTTCATCTGAATCAATTGAATAAAACTCACCAACATATTCACTTTTTCCAGCATCTTCGATTGCTGCTTTCTTAGCTAGATCAAGCGCACCAAAAATATCTGACTTATTTACTTCAATATCAATTACTGCTGGATATGTTTTTGCTGGTGCAACATAAGGCTTTCTAATTATTGCCGGGCGTACTGGTTCTTCAATTTTAGGTTTGGCAATAGCTTCCAGGATCGCATCATCAACTGGTGCCTCCGGCTCTGCGACCAGTGAGCTCTCAGATTTGCGGAGCTTTTTAAATAATGATTTCTTTTTTGCCATGTGCAGATTGTAATCTGCTTATGATTAAAATGAAAAAGCCCCCGGTTTTATGCGGGAGCTTTTTCTAAATATGGATCAGTTTAGAAATCCATTCCTCCGCCATCGCCACCAGGCATTGGCGCAGCACCCTTAGGTTCAGGTTTATCAGCAATTACTGCCTCTGTTGTTAAGAACAGCGCTGCAATTGATGCCGCATTTTGCAATGCAGATCTAGTTACCTTAGCTGGATCAATAATTCCGCTCTTGATCATGTCAACATATTCACCAGTTGCAGCATCTAAGCCAAAACCAGTTTCAAGTGAGCGAACTTTCTCAACTACAACTCCGCCTTCAAGACCTGCGTTAATTGCAATCTGCTTTAGTGGTGATTCAACTGCGTACTCAACAATCTTTCCGCCAGTTGCTTCATCGCCAGTTAATTTCAATTTACCAAATGCAATCTTGGATGCTTGCAGAAGAGCAACGCCGCCGCCGGCAACAATTCCCTCTTCAACTGCAGCCTTGGCATTTCGCACTGCATCTTCAATTCTGTGTTTGCGCTCTTTTAACTCAACCTCAGTAGCAGCGCCAGCTTTAATAACTGCAACGCCGCCAGCAAGTTTTGCTAAGCGCTCTTGAAGTTTTTCGCGATCATAATCAGAGTCACTCTTTTCAATCTCAGCACGGATTTGATTAACCCGTCCCTTAATTTGTTCAGCATCTCCTGATCCTTCAACAATTGTGGTCTCTTCTTTGCTGACTACAACTTTGCGAGCCTTACCAAGTAATTCCACTGTAGTTTGGTCAAGCTTTAAACCAACCTCTTCAGAGATAACAGTTGCACCAGTCAAGATTGCAATATCTTGCAACATTGCTTTACGGCGATCACCAAAGCCAGGTGCTTTAACGGCAACTGATTTGAATGTGCCGCGGATCTTATTTACTACCAAAGTTGAAAGTGCTTCACCCTCAACATCTTCAGCAATAATTACCAGTGGCTTACCGGTTTGCATTACCTTTTCTAAAATTGGGACAAGATCTTTAATATTTGTGATCTTGGTGTTTGCAATCAGAATGTAAGCATCTTCCATAACTGTTTCCATACGCTCGGTATCAGTTACAAAGTAAGCAGAGATATAACCCTTGTCAAAGCGCATACCTTCTGTCAGTTCTAACTCAAGACCAAAGGTATTGCTCTCTTCAACGGTAATTACGCCCTCTTTACCGACCTTATCCATTGCTTCTGCAATCATGGAACCGATTGTGGTGTCAGCAGCTGAAATAGATGCGGTAGCAGAGATCTGCTCCTTTGTTTCTACTGGCTTTGCCATCTTTAATAACTCATCTGAAATTGCAGTAACTGCCTTTTCAATACCGCGCTTTAATGACATTGGATTAGATCCGGCTGCCACGTTACGTAATCCTTCGCGGACCATTGCTTGCGCAAGTACGGTTGCAGTTGTGGTGCCATCACCGGCAACATCATCAGTCTTTTTTGCAACCTCTTTAACTAAATCTGCACCGATTTTTTCCCATGGATCATCTAGTTCAATCTCTTTTGCAATTGAAACACCATCATTAGTAATTGTTGGTGCGCCCCATTTTTTCTCAAGCACAACGTTGCGACCGCGGGGCCCAAGGGTTACCTTGACCGCATCAGCTAATACATTCATGCCGCGCTCTAAACCGCGACGAGCCTCTTCATTGAAGGCAATCATCTTTGCCATATTTTTTATCTCCTTCTATTTTGTTGCCAAAGTTAAATCAGGTGTTTTTATCACTCACACCCGTAGAGTGCTAAAGCCAAATCTAGAGGATTTATTCCAGATGCGCCAAATGAGCGCTGCTAGTGGGTACTTACGAGGGTTTAAAGGGTGAAGCCGAGTTTGCTGCTGCTGCGAGCTTGAGTCCTTGTATCTCGAAGCCTACGTAGGCGCTTAACCAAAATTGGCTCAGCCATAACGGCAGCCTCACGATCAATTAAATTATTTAGTAATTGGTAATAAGCAGGCGGAGTCAGATTAAACAACTCTTTAATTGAGCTTTCTTTAACGCCAGCATGACGCCACCAAGAGCGTTCAAACTCAAGCATCTTCACTTCAAACTCATTTAACCCAGCATTAGCTGGATCATGAAGTGGCATAGAAAACTCAGACATAGCCTTATCTTAAAAGATCCCACTGACAAAAGTGGGTTTTGGCCTTAGAGCGTGGCGAGAATTGCGGAAATATCTGACTCTTTAGTCCAAGGGTTAACAATTGCAAAACGCAAGATTGGTTTTCCTTTATGAGCCGATGGCGTAACAAAGCCAATTTGATCAGCTAATAATTTATCACTCCATTTTTCATAATCAGCGCTACTCCAGCCAACTCTTTCAAAGGCAACTATTGAAAGTGTTGGTTCTACTAATAACTTTAGATTTGGATGCTCACTTACTTGCCGAGCAGCATCTTTCGCAACGGTCATGGTCTTCTCCATAGCCTTTGCATACTCATCTGTCCCGTGCGCAGCTAGTGAAAACCAGAAAGGTAATCCTCTTGCTCTTCTAGTTAAATGAATTGCATAATCAGATGGATTCCACTCATCATCCTCATCTAAGGTTTCAAGGTATGAAGCTTTTTGTAGATGAGCACGTTTAGCAAGCTTTGGATTGCGATAGATAAGTGCGCAAGCATCGTATGGTGCGAATAACCACTTATGCGGATCAACAATAA
>CANLHE010000122.1 GCA_947490605.1 Actinomycetota bacterium | reverse complement strand
ACTAAATTACGATGATCTGGGCTTTCAGAATCAGTTGAAACCGTTGAACTAATTGATCTATCCGCTGCTAATGCTGGGGCGTTTACATAGGTAACATCTTCAGCGCCCATTGCAAGCAGTGCTCCCTTTAACGCACTAGTAGCAAGTACTGAAACATCAAGGGATGAAATCTCACCTCTTACCTCAACATCAATGGATGAAATAACATCATTTGCTAAGGCGGTTGCAACCTGCGCTAATTTTTCAACTAGTGGAAGTGCTGGGCGAACTGCTTGATCAATAGCGCCACCCTTAACATTTACCGCGTCCGGTACTAACTCACCAGATAACGCTTTTCTTACTGAAATTGCAACTGCAATTCCGGCACGCTCTTGCGCTTCATCAGTTGAAGCTCCAAGGTGAGGAGTTGCCACCACATTATCTAATGTAAATAATGGAGAATCTGTACAAGGTTCTGTTGCAAATACATCAAGACCAGCACCAGCTACCTTGCCAGCTTTGAGTGCTTCATAAAGTGCAGTCTCGTCCAATACACCGCCACGGGCTGCGTTGATAATCCTTACCGTTGGCTTAACTTTATTTAAAGCTTCAGTGCCAATTAAATTAGCGGTTTCTTTTGTTTTTGGAAGGTGAATAGTGATGAAATCACTGACTCTTAACAATTCATCTAACTCAACTAATTTAACATTCAATTGAGCAGCTCTTGCAGGTTGTAGATATGGATCATAAGCAACTACATCCATTCCAAATGCCTGCATTCGGTGGGCTACTAATTGACCAATTCGGCCAAAGCCAACAATTCCTAAAGTCTTTTCAAATAACTCAGCGCCGGTGTATTTAGATCTTGCCCACTTACCATTTTGCAATGCAGTATGCGCTGGTGAGATAAATCTTGCAGATGCAAGAAGTAAGCCTATTGCAAGTTCGGCAGCAGAGACAATATTTGAAGTAGGTGCGTTAACTACCATTACACCAGCTGCAGTTGCAGCTGGAATTTCAACATTGTCTAAACCAACACCAGCTCGTGCAATTACTTTTAATCCCTTTGCTGCTGCAATCGCTTCGGCATCCATCTTGGTGGCAGAGCGGATTAATACAGCATCTACTCCTTTAGAAAGAGCAGCTAATAACTCTGCACGATCTGCGCCATTGCAATTGCGCACCTCAAAGTCAGGTCCAAGCGCCTCTAATGTGGCTGGACTTAACTCTTCGGCAATTAGTACGACAGGTTTAGCCACGCGCCGCATTTCCCTCTTTGTAATCATCATTGTTTGCAGATTTAACCCAAGACATCATCTTGCGAAGATCTCGACCAACCTGCTCAATTGGATGTGCTTCACCCTTTGCGCGTAATGATTTAAATTCTGGAGCTCCAGCATCTTGATCATCAATAAATCTCTTTGCAAATGCACCAGATTGAACATCAGCAAGAACTTTTTTCATATTCTCTTTCACGCTTGGATCAATAACTCTTGGACCTGAGATGTAATCACCATACTCAGCTGTGTCAGATACTGACCATCGCTGTTTTGCAATTCCACCTTCATACATAAGGTCAACAATAAGTTTTAGCTCATGTAGGCACTCAAAGTAGGCAACCTCTGGTTGATAGCCAGCTTCGATCAAAGTTTCAAAGCCATACATAACTAATTGAGATGCGCCACCACAAAGTACTGATTGCTCACCAAATAAATCTGTCTCACACTCTTCAGTAAAGGTGGTCAAAATTCCACCAGCACGAAGTCCGCCAATTGCTTTTGCGTAAGAAAGAGTTAGCGGCCAAGCATTTCCAGTTGCATCTTGCTCTACTGCAACGATTACTGGAACACCACGGCCTGCTGAATACTCTCGTCTAACTAAGTGTCCTGGACCCTTTGGCGCAACCATACAAACATCAACATTTGCAGGTGGCTTGATATAACCAAATCGAATATTAAATCCGTGTCCGAAAAATAGCGCTGCGCCATCTTTCATGTTTGGCGCGATTGAATCATTATAAATATGGCGTTGCACATGATCAGGAGCTAGCAACATCACAACATCGGCGCCCTTTACTGCATCTGCAACAGATGCAACCTTTAGGCCTTCGGCCTCTGCCTTAGCGCGTGATTTTGAACCATCAGCTAAACCAACCACAACATCAACACCGCTATCTCGTAGAGATAGTGCGTGTGCATGTCCTTGAGATCCATATCCAATTACTGCAACCTTTTTAGATTGGATAATTGATAGGTCTGCATCTTCATCGTGATACATCGTTGCCACTGTATTTCTCCTTATGTTGGTTGGTTTGTTAATTTTGGTAATCAGCTGTGGAACTATTTGGGTCAGATTCATTCGCTGTTCCCATCGTAGACAAGGTGCGATCAGCCAGGGTTTTATCCCCGCGCTCTAACGCAACTAAGCCAGATTGGACTAGTTCGCGAATTCCATGCTTTTTTAAATCGGCCAATAAAGCTTCAATTGCAGATGATTGGCCTACCGCTTCAATAGATATGGCAGCCGGTGATTCATCAGCAATAACCGCGTTGTGCTTTTTAACAATCTCTTTAGTAGCAGCTGTGTTTGCCACTTTGACTAGCAAAATCTCGCGCTTTAGTGAATCAGAATCTTTCATCTCAGAAATTCCAATCACATTTACCAATTTAAATAATTGCGCGCTAACTTGATCTAACGCATGGCCTTCTAGATTTAAGACAATAGTCATACGAGAAACCTTTGGGTTCTCAGTTGGTCCAACTGCCAGTGAATCAATGTTGTAGCCACGACGAGAAAACAAGGAAGCAACACGGGCAAGTACTCCAGGTGAGTTCTCAACTAAAACCGCCAATGTGTGAATAGCCATTACAACTCCTGTGAATCCCAGACAGGTGCCATAGATCTAGCAACAGTAATATCATCATTTGAAGTTCCAGCTGCAACCATTGGCCAAACCATCGCATCTCGGTGAACATTAAAATCAACAACTACTGGGCGATCATTAATTGCCATTGCAGCCTCAATTGTTTTATCAACATCTTCAGGTCTTTCTCAT
>CANLHE010000121.1 GCA_947490605.1 Actinomycetota bacterium | reverse complement strand
ATAAGTGAGGAGATGGCAAACCCAGATGCTGATTACGATAAGTTGCTAGCTGAGATGGGAACTCTTCAAGAGCAATTAGATCACCGCAATGCTTGGGATTTAGATTCACAATTAGAACAGGCAATGGACGCGCTCCGTTGTCCACCACCGGACGCCGATGTGAAGGTGTTATCAGGTGGTGAGCGCCGCCGTGTTGCTTTATGTAAATTACTTCTACAAAAACCTGATCTATTACTCCTTGATGAGCCAACAAATCATCTAGATGCAGAATCTGTTTTGTGGCTTGAACAACATTTAAGTAAATATGAAGGAACTGTTGTTGCAATCACTCATGATAGATACTTTTTAGACAATGTTGCGCAGTGGATTTTAGAGTTAGATCGCGGACGTGCTTATCCGTATGAAGGAAATTACACAACCTATTTAGAAACAAAAGAAGCTCGTATGAAGGTTGAAGGACAAAAAGATGTTAAGCGCGCTAAGCGATTAAAAGAAGAGCTTGAGTGGGTGCGAATGAATGCAAAAGGGCGCCAAGTTAAATCTAAAGCACGGCTCTCTCGTTATGAAGAGATGGCAGCTGAAGCTGATAAAACTCGTAAGTTAGATTTTGAAGAGATTCAAATTCCACCAGGACCAAGACTTGGCGATATTGTGGTGGAGAGTAAAAATCTAGTTAAAGGCTTTGATGATCGAATCCTTATTGATGATCTATCTTTCACACTACCTCGCAATGGAATTGTTGGCGTAATTGGGCCAAACGGCGCTGGTAAAACAACATTGTTTAAGACAATTTTAGGAATGGAAAAAGCTGATTCAGGTGAAGTAAAAGTTGGTGAGTCGGTAAAGATTTCCTACGTTGATCAATCTCGTGGTGGTATTGATCCAAAGAAATCACTCTGGGAGGTTGTCTCAGATGGTCTTGATTTCATAAAGGTTGGAAATGTTGAGATGCCAAGTAGGGCATATGTATCAGCCTTTGGTTTTAAAGGACCTGATCAACAAAAAATGGCTGGAGTCTTATCAGGTGGTGAGCGAAATAGATTAAATCTTGCGCTCACTCTTAAACAAGGCGGTAATTTATTACTTCTTGATGAGCCAACTAATGATTTAGATGTTGACACACTTGGTTCACTTGAGAATGCTTTACTTGAGTTTCCTGGTTGCGCTGTTGTGATCTCCCATGATCGCTGGTTTCTAGATCGAGTTGCTACTCACATACTTGCCTATGAAGGTGAATCAAAGTGGTTTTGGTTTGAAGGTAACTTTGAAAGCTATGAAGAGAATAAGATTGCTCGCCTAGGCATTGATGCCGCCCGCCCACACCGTGCTACTTACCGTAAGTTAACTAGGTAATTAAGAGGTAATAATGAAGTACACACATAAAGCATTTGTTCGCTGGGATGATCTAGATGCATTTGGTCATGTTAATAATGCAAAGTACTTAACCTACGCACAAGAGGCCCGCTTTGAATGGGGCTACTCACAATTTGCTGAGAACAAAGAGGGCTCAGCATTAATTGAGATGGTTGTAGCTAGAGGTGAGGTTGATTATTTATTGCCAATTACTGATGGTGGCTCTTTTTATGATCTTAATTTATGGGTAGAAAGTATTGGAAACTCATCCTTTGTGATGGGCTATGAGGTAGTAAAAGGTGCTGTGGTTTATGCCAAGATGAAAACTGTGCAGGTAATGATTGATTTAGGAAGCAGAAAATCTCGGCCAATTAATGAAAATGAGCGAGAATTTTTAAATAAATACCTGGCTAATTAATGAAACAAAAAATCCACCCAGCTTGGATAGTTGCCGGTATTACCTTTGGCACATTATTTGCTACCGCAGGTTTTAGAAGTGCACCCTCTGTTTTAATTTTGCCACTGGAGGAGGAGTTTGGCTGGCGCCGCGATGTAATCTCTGCCGCCATTGCAATAAATGTTTTACTTTATGGATTAACCGCTCCCTTTGCTGCTGCCTTAATGGATCGCTTTACCGTGCGCAAAGTGGTGATGGGCGCACTAACTGTGATTGGTATTGGCGCATTTCTAACAATTTGGATGAGTCAAAGTTGGCACCTGATGTTGCTTTGGGGTGTCGTTGTTGGAGTTGGTACAGGTTCGATGGCATTGGTCTTTGCGGCAACTATTGCAAATAGATGGTTTGTTAAAAGGCGTGGTTTAGTAATTGGAGTTTTAACTGCAGCAGGAGCATCTGGTCAATTAGTTTTCTTGCCAAGTTTGGCAAGACTTGCGCAAGATCCAGGTTGGCGCGCCTCTTCATTAATGGTTTCAATCGGTGCTTTTTTAATGGTTCCGTTGATTTATTTCTTTTTAAAAGAGGATCCACAAAGTGTTAACTCCAAGCCATATGGGGCAGCTGATGATTGGCAACCACCAGTGTTACAAAAAGGAAATGCGGCTAAGAATGCAATCCAGGCACTTAAAGATGCCAGTAAGGTTAGAAATTTTTGGTATTTAGTTGGCTCATTCTTTATTTGCGGACTCTCAACTAGTGGATTAATTGGCACACATTTTATTCCAGCAGCTCATGATCATGGAATGCCCCAGGTAACAGCTGCTAGTTTGTTGGCATTAATTGGTGTATTTGATGTGGTGGGCACAATCTCATCTGGTTACCTAACTGATCGAATTGATCCTAGAAAACTTCTTTTCTTTTACTACTTACTTCGCGGATTATCATTATTTTTATTGCCTTCTATATTATTTTCAACAGTTCAGGCCTCTACATTAGTTTTTGTTATTTTCTACGGTCTAGATTGGATTGCCACAGTCCCACCTACCGTGATGCTTTGTAGGCAAGTATTAGGGCCAGAGAAGGGCGCAATAATTTATGGTTGGGTCTTTGCCTCCCATCAGATAGGTGGGGCTATTGCTGCATTTGGCGCTGGCTTACTAAGAGTTAAATTCGGTGATTACGCAGCTGCGTTTTATATAACCGGAATACTATGTGTGATAACTAGTTACTTTGTATTACAAATTACCTTAAAGGAAAAGGTCAATAATTGAGCCAAAGCTTTTATGAAAGAGCAGGTGGTGAAAAAACCTTTAACGACTTAGTTTCACACTTCTACGCTTTAGT
>CANLHE010000120.1 GCA_947490605.1 Actinomycetota bacterium | reverse complement strand
CTTTTTCCATTACATAAAGTAATTCCTGGACGAATATATTCAATCGCATCGTCATAGCCAGCATTAGGCACTTGCAATACTTTTAGATTTGGCATTTTCTTAGTCATCTCAAGTGCTGGGCGACCACCCATATACCAAGGAACGTAGAAGGTTACTTCTGAGAGATCTCCGCCCTCTATGGGCGTAGTCGCAGGAGAAAGCTTTTTGAACTTACTTGGCACATTTAAATCATCCCATTGTGTCCAAATTACATGCTCACTCATTACTTAATCCGTTCATTTATATCTTCAGGGGTTACAACAACCTTATTAACTAATGTTCCAATTTGATCTACGGTGATAGTCACGACATCGCCAGATTCAAGTGAAATATCAAGTGGTGGCACGATGCCAGTTCCCGTAGAAAGTATTGCGCCAACTGGGAAGTGTTGGCATTTGAATAGGTATTCGATTAAATCATCAAATGAGCGATTTAAAGATTTAAGTGAGGTCTCCGCCTGCCAAACAATTGAGCCAGCTCGTTCGATTTTGGCGTAAATATCAAGTTTGTCATGGTCAACAATTTCCCAAATTGGCCGAATCATTGGGCCAAGCGCATTTGATCCATAATAAATTTTGGCTTGAGAAAGATATAGCGGATTTTCTCCCTCGATATTTCGTGAGGTCATATCATTACAAATACTCATTCCAATTAATTCACTAAATTTATTTATAACTATTGCAACCTCAGGCTCTGGTACGGATGTTTTAGCATCTTCTCTAATTCCTACTTCACCGTCTGTACCAACTGTTCTACGAGCAGTAGCCTTAAAAAATAACTCTGGCCGATCTGCTTCATAAACTAATTGATAAACATCTGGAATATCACTCTCTTCTTTTCTAGCATCCCGAGAGCGTTGATAGGTGACTCCAGCTCCCCAAACTTCGCTATCTGCTGCAACCGGTGCAACTAATTTTCCTTTCACCTCTTTGTCATTTGGTGCTTCATACAATTTACGAAATGCTCCTAAGTGAAGAGACAGGGCATCAGATAATGTTTTCACACCTTCGATTTCAAAGTACTTGCCATTAATTTCTTTAACTAAATGGTATGGCTGAGTTGGAGTTTGAATAACTGCTAAATGGCTCATATTAGAACTCAATCCTATTTACTAATCCAGATTCTTCAAGTGCATTCCAGGCAGCATCGGGAATATTTCGGTCGAAATCAGCGGTATTAGCTGTTAGCTCTTTAACATTCCTTGAACCAGTTAGCACGCAGGTCACAGCTGGGTGTCTTAGCGGATATTGAATTGCAGCAGCGGTTAATGGAACTTGAAAATCAGATAGTAGATTCTTAATTGCTATAGCGCGCTTTAATACCTCTGGTGTTACTGGTACATAATCATAAGTTGAACTTTCAGTTGGGTTTGCTAAAACACCAGAGTTATATACGCCACCTACCATGACGCCAGTTTTCTTTTTCAAACACTCTTTAAATAACTCATCCTGAGCTGATTGGTCAAGTAATGAGAATCTTCCTGCAATTAAAATAATATCTAAATCCATCTCTTTGACTGCCTTGGTAGCGTATGAACAAAAATTCATGCCAACACCAATACCTTTAATTACGCCCTGCGAGCGAAGCTCATCTAGTACTGGATATGATTTTTCAATTGCTTCCCCGATTCGGTCATCAGCATCATGGATCAGAGCAATATCTATTGCTGATATCTTTAATCTCTTTAAACTATCTTCAATAGAACGAAGTATCCCCTCACGGGAAAAATCAAAAACTGGAAATATATTCGGGTCAACGCCTACGTAAGCAGCTAAGCCATCAACTTTTCCAGCAACCTCTTCGACTGAAAATTTTTCAAGTACGCGTCCAACTTTTGTTGAAATAACATAAGGCTTTCCAGATTTGTTTAGAGCTGCACCAACTCTGCGCTCCGCATTACCGTGGCCATATAACGGAGCGGTGTCAAAAAAATTAATGCCTGAGTTGATGGCAGTCAAGATTGTCTCTTCTGCCTCAGAATCTAATACCTCAGTAAACAAGCCGCCCAGCGGGGCGGTTCCAAGCGCGAGTTTCGAAACATACCTGTCTATGCGGGGAATTTTTACGAGTTCGCTATGAAGGGCCATTCCAGTAATAGTATAGGAAGGTGTTGAGATAGTTAATGGTGCTCAACTAATGAGATTAATAAAGAGAGTGTGGAAATGGAAAAAGAATTTACCGGTTTGACCGCAATCATCACTGGTGCAGGCTCAGGAATTGGTCTTGAGGTTGCAAAGGGACTCAAAGAGCGCGGTGCTACGGTATTTGGCTTTGATATTAATCAAGGTGAAATGGGTTCTGTTGCTACTTTCATTAAGTGCGATATTGGCGATGGCGCATCAGTTGATTATGCATTTGCTGAGTTTAAAAAAGCCAGTAATAAGTTAGATATTTTAATTAACAATGCTGGTATTGGGTCATTGACCACTGTTGAAAAAGAGACGGATGAGATTTGGCAGAAAGTGCTAAATGTGAATGTGGTGGGAACTGCAAGAGTTTCACGGGCGGCCATTGCACTACTGCGAGAGAGTAAATCTGCTGCAATTGTTAATACTGCCTCTGTTGCTGCAATTGATGGAATTCCAAATCGTGCGGCATACAGTGCATCAAAAGGTGCAATCCTTTCGTTAACACTTGCGATGGCAACTGATCACCTATCTGATGGAATTAGAGTAAATGCGGTAAACCCGGCAACTGCCGATACACCTTGGGTTAAAAGATTGCTTGACCAGTCTGCAGATGCAAAAGCTGCCAGAGTTGCGCTCGAGGCAAGACAGCCAATGGGAAGATTGGTCTCCCCTAGTGAAATTGCAAATGCAATTATATTTTTGGCAAGTCCGATGCAATCATCAATTACTGGCACAACTTTAAATGTCGATGGCGGACTTCACTCGCTGAGAATCCCAAAATAATGAATCCGCTAAACAACTACCGATTCGGGGCATATGCACTCTTTGCTATGGGCCTGATTAATCTTCGCTATCAAACTGGTTCTGAAGGAAATTTATCAAAGAGTGCGGTACTGGTCGCAATTGGCGCAATTGTTTTGATTTTAACC
>CANLHE010000119.1 GCA_947490605.1 Actinomycetota bacterium | reverse complement strand
ACCATTTTTAGAGGCTGCTCGGCAAATTCGCCAAGATGTTGGTCGAGATAATGTGTTTTATCTTCATGTTTCATTAGTTCCATATATGGGTCCCGCTGGTGAGTTAAAGACTAAGCCAACTCAACACAGTGTGACCGCATTGCGCTCTATTGGTATTACACCCGATGCGATTGTGCTTCGAAGTGATCGGCAGATTCCAGAGGCAGTTAAGAAAAAGATTTCATTAATGTGTGACGTTGATTTAGAAGGTGTTGTTGCCGCAGTTGACGCTCCTTCAATCTATGACATCCCTAAGGTTTTATACTCTGAAGGATTAGATGCTTTCGTGGTTAAAAGATTGGGAATTAAATGTAAGGATGTGGTTTGGGGTGAGTGGGCAGATCTACTAGATCGAGTTCATAATCCAAAGATTGAAGTAACGGTCGCATTAGTTGGAAAGTATATTGATTTACCAGATGCATACCTTTCAGTTACTGAAGCGCTCAGAGCTGGCGGCTTCGCAAATTTCGCTAAGGTGAATATCAAATGGGTGCCAAGTGATAACTGTGCAACAAATAAAGATGCAGCGGCAAATCTTTCAGATGTTGATGCAATCTGCGTTCCGGGCGGCTTTGGAGTTCGGGGTATTGAAGGAAAGCTCGGCGCGTTGAAATATGCTCGCGAGAATAGAATCCCAGCACTTGGTCTCTGCCTAGGTTTGCAGTGCATGGTAATTGAGGTGGCTAGAAATATTGCGGGCATTAAAGATGCTAACTCGGCTGAGTTTGATGAGAAGACAACTAATCCAGTTATCTCAACGATGAGTGATCAAATCGATATTGTTGCAGGTCATGGTCAGATGGGTGCAACGATGCGCCTTGGTTTATATAAAGCAGATTTACTTGCTGGCTCTGTTGTTGCTGGTGTTTATGGAAAGAGCCAAATAAGTGAGCGCCATCGCCACCGGTATGAGGTAAATAATAAATACCGCGAGCAATTGGCAAAAACTGGTTTAGTTTTCTCTGGTCTGTCACCAGATAAAAATCTGGTTGAGTTTGTTGAACTACCAAAAGAGGTTCATCCATATTACGTTGGCACTCAAGCACACCCAGAGTTTCTTTCCAGACCAACCCGTGCCCATCCACTCTTTGCCGGATTAATTGCAGCAGCGATCGCAAAGCATGGCAAGTGATCATTTAGCTGATTTTTTCAATTACCTTACAATTGAAAAAGGTTTAGCAACTAATACCGTAACTGCGTATAAGAGTGATTTAGAGCGATTTTTTCACTATTTATCGATAAATAACCTTTCATTGGAGCAGATTAAATCTGATGAGCTAACCATGTATGTGGCTTGGCTGCGCGGAATGGGAAATGTTGAATTTCGGATAGGGGAGTCAAGCATCGCTAGAAATGTAATAAGTCTTAGATCCTACTTTTCCTATCTAGCCAAAGAGCACAAATTCTATGATCCGACCTCAAACTTTAAGCCGCCGAAAATTCCAAAACGTCTTCCGAAAGCTTTATCAATTGAACAAATCCTTAGCATTCTAAATATTGCAGGTGTTGATCAGATTTCACTAAGAGATAAAGCTATGTTAGAGCTTTTATACTCAACCGGAGCGCGGGTTTCAGAGTTAATAAACTTAAATACCGGGGATATTTCAACCATTACTAATGATGGTCAAGAGAGCACGACCGTGAAGTTAAAAGGTAAGGGTGGTAAAGAGCGAGTTGTTCCGATCGGAAGTTTTGCGGTAAAGGCGGTAAATGATTACTTAACTAGGTCTCGGCCAAATTTGATTAAAGTTTCTACTCAAAAAGCCCTTTTCTTAAATCAACGAGGTGGCAGGTTAAGCAGACAGAGTGCGTGGAATGTGGTTGCAGCAAGTGCAGCAAGAGCTGGTATTGCTGAGCAAGTAACACCTCACTCAATGCGTCACTCATTTGCCACGCATTTATTAGATGGTGGAGCAGATATTAGAGTTGTGCAGGAGTTGTTAGGACATGCATCGGTAACGACAACGCAGATCTACACACTTATTACTATCGACCGGCTACGCGAGAGTTATAGCAGCGCGCATCCAAGAAGTAAGTAGTTTTACCGCCCGCGCAATCTGCGAGCAATAATACTTTGGTCACCCTTTGCTTCAAGGTCAGCAATAATAATTGCAAGTGATTCTCTAACAATTCTGCCTCGATCAACTGCTAATCCAAGATCACCGCGAAGTGCAAGACGAGCTTGATCTAAATCATAAAGTTCATCAGGAGAGAGATAAACAGTTATTTTCTCATCATGTTTTTCTCTGCCAGATGGTGCACGATCAAATGCATTAACTCTTCTTCTTGGAGTTTGGCGTACTGAATTCTTTGGTGTTGCAGCAGCAACTGGCGCTTGTGTTATCTCTTCTGCGTTTTCTCGTTGAGAAGGTACCGCACTTAGTGTGGCAGTATTTCTAAATAACTCATCTGCTCCAGGCAAACTTACGCGGCGACTCATTTAGATCCTCCTCTTGCGATTAACTCTCTAGCTAAGCGACGATATGAAGCTGAGCCACTACTACTACTTGCATAAGCTGTTACTGGAAGGCCTGCAACAGTTGATTCTGAGAATCTAACAGTGCGGGAAATAATTGTGTCAAAGACTTCATCTGGAAACTCTTTATCAATGAGCTCTAGCACCTCACGGGAGTGACTTGTCTTCTTCTCAAACATTGTTGCCAAAATACCTAGAATTTCTAGCTCAGGATTAGTGTTTTCTTTGATCTTTTGAATTGTCTTTTTAACTAGTGAAAGACCAAGAACTGCAAAGTACTCACACTCCATTGGGATAATTACGCCATTTGAAGCGGTTAGCGCATTAACAGTTAATGTTCCAAGTGATGGTGAGCAATCAATTAAAATTACATCGTATTTATCTAACACTGGTGCTAGTAATTTACGAAGCTTATGTTCTTTGGCAATTTCAGAAACGAAAGCGGCTTCAGCAGCAGCTAAATCTTCATGGCCTCTAATAAAATCAAGACCTGGGGTTGAGGATTTAAGAATAAAATCTTCTAACTTTGCTTCAGAGTCATTTAGCAAATACCAGATAGATCCATACTGCTCGCGCAGCGCTGTGCCTTTTATGCCAAGACCTGTGG
>CANLHE010000118.1 GCA_947490605.1 Actinomycetota bacterium | reverse complement strand
TTAGTTGGTGAGGTTGCAAAGAGACAATCTGTAACAAATGTTGAGCGAACTATTCGCTCCGTTAAAAGACATATGGGAACTAATTGGACTCAAGATATCGATGGCAAGAAGTACACGCCACAGGAGATTAGCGCACGTATATTAATGAAGTTAAAAAGAGATGCCGAAAGTTATTTAGGCGAGACAGTATCTGATGCAGTAATTACTGTGCCGGCATACTTTAATGACGCGCAACGTCAAGCTACTAAAGAGGCTGGTGAGATCGCAGGTCTTACCGTACTTAGAATTGTTAACGAGCCAACTGCGGCTGCGCTCGCTTACGGTTTAGATAAAGGCGATAAAGAACAAACAATTTTAGTTTTCGACTTAGGTGGCGGAACCTTTGACGTATCTTTGCTAGAAATTGGCGAAGGTGTGGTTGAGGTAAAAGCAACTAATGGCGATAACAACCTTGGTGGCGATGATTGGGATCAAGCATTGGTCGATCACTTAGTTAAAACATTTGCTGCTAAAAACGGCATTGATTTAACAAAAGATAAGATGGCAATGCAGCGTGTACGTGAAGGTGCTGAAAAGGCAAAGATTGAATTATCTTCATCTGCGCAAACATCTATCAATCTTCCATACATCACAGTTGATACTGAGAAGAATCCACTTTTCTTAGATGAAACAGTTACTCGCGCGCAATTTCAAAGCTTAACTGCTGATCTATTAGAGCGATGCAAGAAGCCATTCCAATCAGTAATAAAAGATGCTGGTATCCCAATCGCTGATATTGATCACGTGGTGCTAGTTGGTGGATCAACTCGTATGCCAGCTGTGGTTGATTTAGTTAAATCATTAACTGGCGGACAAGAACCAAACAAGGGTGTTAACCCAGATGAGGTTGTTGCCGTTGGCGCCGCCCTACAAGCAGGAGTGCTTAAGGGTGAAGTTAAAGATGTTTTATTACTTGATGTAACACCGCTTTCACTTGGTATCGAAACCAAGGGCGGCGTTATGACTAAGTTAATTGAGCGAAATACCACTATTCCAACTAAGCGAAGTGAGATTTTCTCAACCGCTGATGACAATCAACCTGCGGTGCAAATTCAAGTATTCCAAGGTGAGCGCGAGATGGCTGCTTACAACAAAAAACTTGGCATGTTTGAACTAACTGGTCTGCCACCTGCTCCACGTGGTGTGCCACAAATTGAGGTTACATTCGACATCGATGCAGATGGAATTGTGCATGTATCTGCAAAAGATCTTGGTACTGGCAAAGAGCAACGAATGACTATCACCGGTGGTTCTGCTCTTTCTAAAGATGAGATTGAGCGAATGATGAAGGATGCAGAGGCTCATGCTGATGAAGATAAGCAACGTCGTGAAGAGGCAGATGTTAGAAACTCTGGCGACTCACTTGTTTATCAAACCGAGAAGTTCCTAAAAGATAATGCAGATAAGTTTAATGAGGGCGAGAATGCAACCAAGAAGGGTGAACTTGAAACTGCAATTGCAGATCTTAAGAAATCACTTGAAGGCAGCGACATCTCTTCTATTAAATCTGCCACCGAAAAGGTATCTGAAATAAGCCAGCAATTAGGTGCCGCACTTTATGCAGCTGACGCAGCACAAGCACCAGCCGGGGATACACCAGCTGATGATGGCGTGCAGGATGCTGAAGTAGTGGATGAGCAAAAATAATGAGTGACGAAAACTTAGCTGCATCAGAGAAGGAGCTATCTGATGCAGTTGATGAAGCATTAAGTGAGGCAACTGTTGTAGTAGATGAGGTTGCAACCTTGACCTCTGATCTACAACGCTTGCAAGCGGAGTATGCAAATTATCGAAAGCGAGTAGATCGTGATCGAGTTAGTACAACTGAGTTTGCATTTGCTGCAGTTTTAATTGAGTTCTTACCAGTACTAGATGATTTAGATCGCGCAGCAGAACATGGTGAATTAACTGGTGGTTTTAAAGCGGTTGCTGATCGAATCAATGCAATTGTTGAAAAACTTGGGCTAACTAAGTTTGCCGATGCACCAGTTGCGTTTAATCCAGAGATTCATGAAGCCTTAATGCATGAGACTTCAAAGGATGTTACTGAACCAACTGCATCAAAGATTTTGCAACCTGGTTATAAGTTTAAAGATCGAATAATTAGACCAGCTCGGGTGGCAGTAACTGACCCAGAGGCAACTGCTTAAACGGCAGCAATTTCAATGGCCGCTAAGGATATATATGAAAAGGATTACTACCAAATCCTTGGCGTTGCTAAAAGTGCGGATAGTACAGCGATAAAAAAACAGTATCGCAAACTAGCTAGAGAGCTACACCCTGATAAAACCAAAGGTGATAAAAAATTAGAGGATAGATTTAAAGCTGTCTCTGAAGCCTATGACATATTAAGTGATAATAAAAAACGTCGCGAGTACGACGAGGCTAGAGAAGCATTTAAATCAGGACGCATGCCACCAAACTTTAATGGTGGCGGTCAAGGATTTAACGGCGGTGATTTCAGCGACCTATTTGGTCCTGGTGGAGATATTTTTTCAACTTTATTTGGTGGCGCACGTCAACGTCATGGTGCTGATTTACAAACCGAAGCCGCAATTGGTTTTAAAGAATCTATTTTTGGTACTGAATTAAACTTACGATTGTCACCACAGGGATCTGCGCCAACAAGCATTACCACTCGCGTTCCGGCTGGAATTAAAGATGGTGCAAAAATAAAAATTAAAGGCCGGGGTGCACCGGGTGCAGCAGGTGCTGGTGATCTATATGTATTAGTGCATGTAACACCACATCCAATTTTTTCCCGTAAAGATGAGAATATTTATTTAACACTGCCAATCACATTTGCCGAAGCCGCACTAGGTGCTGATATCTCTGTTCCAACATTAGATGGTGATGAGGTAACGGTTCGAATTGCACCTGGTACGCCATCAGGTAGAACTCTTCGAGTTAAAGGGCGCGGAGTTAAAAAAGGTTTAGCAGCTGGAGATTTAATGATCACGCTAGATGTAAGAATCCCACAACGCGTTGATGGAGCTGCGAAAAAAGCGGTAGAAGAGTTTGCAGAGGCAACAAAAGATTTTGATCCAAGAGCTGAGCTACTAAGTAAGGCAAAACTATGAGCGAAGAAAA
>CANLHE010000117.1 GCA_947490605.1 Actinomycetota bacterium | reverse complement strand
CGAGTGCGATCTGAAAACATTTGCTGTGAAGCCATGCTCCCCGACCAGGCATTCGATGATTTAGATCGACCTTTATTTCATTGTCGAGTAAAACCGTGCGAATTAAATCTGTCCAATTTTCCAACCTACGGCAAGCGATACAACTGCGTTGCCTTGGCTTTTTGCTGAACATCGCCAACTCTACCCTAAGCCCCTTCGATGGGTGAAATAGTTGCTACTTCCTCTGCTTTTTCCGCCTTAATATGAGTAACAGGATTATCTGGATGGATATCAATCCGCCATTGGGTCAACCTGGCTGCAAGTCTGGCATTTTGACCATCCTTGCCAATTGCAAGTGATAATTGAAAATCTGGAACGATAACTTTTGCAGATTTACTCTCTAAATCAACAATTTCAACTGAGGTTACCCGGGCTGGTGCTAATGCATTAGCAACATAGGTTGCTGGATCATCTGAGAAATCAATAATGTCAATCTTTTCACCATTTAACTCATTCATAACATTTTGCGCTCTACTTCCTTGCGGACCGATTAACGCACCCTTTGCACTAACTCCTGCGCGATGAGTTCTAACCGATAACTTTGTTCTAGCTCCTGCTTCCCTTGCAATTCCAACAATATCTACTACTCGCTCCTTAATTTCTGGAACTTCAAGTGCAAATAACATTTTTACAAAGGCTGGATGAGAGCGAGAGAGTGTTACCTCTGGCCCTTTTTCTCCTTGCTTAACATCGACTACAAAACATTTAATCCGGTCGCCATGTTTAAAAACTTCACCCTTTACCTGCTCAGTTGGCGGAACTTTTCCTTCAACTCTGCCAAGAGTTACATAAATAACATCAGCATCTCTGCCCTGTTGCACAATGCCACCAATTACATCACCGACGCTGCCAGAGAACTCAGTGACAACCTCTAGGTCTTTAGCCTCACGCATCTTCTCTTTAATAATTTTTCGTGCGGTTTTATCTGCGAGCTTTGCAAAGCCATCTGGGTTATCGGTAACAGTATCAAGGCGATCACCATCTGGGCCAAGTACTGGAACATAAATAACTAACTCACCGGTTTGCCGATTTAAAACTGCTCGTCCATGAGGTTTAGCCTCTGGCAACTCTGCATATACTTTTGCAACCTCATTTTCAATCGCATTAATCAACCGCTCCAGCGGTAACTTCTTTTCTAGGGCAAGTGTCTTTAATGCTTCAACATCAACACTCACTTGCCCACCTGCTTAAACTCAACTTCAAGGCTTGCGCGTTTAATATCAGAAAACTTTATTTCACTCGCATCAACTGTTGCGCTGAGTTCACTAGCTGCCTTAATTCTGCCCTTAATCTCTTTGCCATCTAATAAAACAATCTTCACTAATCGATCAATATTTTTGCGCCAATGTCTAGGTTTTGTTAATGGTCGATCTAAACCAGGTGAGGTCACCTCTAATGTAAATGGGGTTTCACCCAAACTTTGAATACTTTCAACTATCTCACCAATTGCTTTAGTGGCAGAGGTAACTTGATCTAATGAGAGATGAGTATCGCCATCAACAATAATGGTAAGCATGCTTCTTCGTCCTGCTGAAGTGATTGTTACATCCTCAAGGTAAAAACCGAGGGCTGATAATGCGGGAGTAACCGCATCAGATATATCTTCTTTCTTTCCCATATTTTCCTTCTTCGATATTAAGTTGTGAAGATAAGTTTAACTTATAAATGTATCCCAAGCAACGCGGGTGATCAGTAAGAAGGTTACTGCTAGAAAAACTTTCCGAACTAGTGGTGATCCACCTTTAATCGCAAGGCGAGAGCCAATAATTGCACCCGTTACATTTGCAAAAGCGAGTAATAAACCTAGTTGCCACCAGATATGGCCAGTTAATTGAAAACTAAGAATTGCGCCCGCATTAGTTGAAATATTTACTAACTTGGCAGTGCCTGATGCTTTTAGGAAGGCATAGCCAATTCCAGAGACTAAAAAGAAGACTAAGAATGTGCCAGTACCAGGACCAAAGATTCCGTCGTAGAAACCAATTAATAATCCAATTAATGCCACAATCGCTAACCGTTTTTTGTGGGTATATTTCAAATTTTCATTCATACCAAGCTCTGGCTTTACCCAGGTATAAATTGCAACTGCCACAAGTAAGAAAACAATAAATGGTTTGAAGAAATCCTTTGGCACTGCTGCCGCAAGGGATGCCCCGCCCATTGAACCAATAAATGCCGGTCCCATCATCGATAAGGTAAGTGGAATATCTGGCTTAATATTTTTAAAGTAATTACGAGCTGCAGCAGCGGTTCCGAAAATTGATGGCACTTTGTTTGTACCAAGAATTAGTGGTAACTCCTTATTTGGCAATCCCACAATTAGCGCTGGTAATTGAATTAAGCCACCGCCACCAGCCATGGCATCTACAAAGCCAGCAAATCCTGATGCGATTGCTAAGAAGAGTGCAATCTCAATACTCATAAATTACTTAACTAATGTTTTAACAACATCAGCTACTAATACCTCTTGCTTATCGCCTGATTTGCGATCACGAACTTCCACCTTGCCATCTGCTAATGCTTTTCCAACAATTATGATCTTTGGAATTCCAATTAACTCAGCATCTTTAAATTTAACCCCAGCACTTGCTTCCCGGCGGTCATCAAGTAAAACCTCTAAACCTTTTGCTTCTAGATCTTTAGCGATCTGCTCAGCTACCTCAAATGGTTGATCCTCTTTACCAGTTGCCACAATATGAACATCAGCTGGGGCAATCTCTGCTGGCCAACAAAGTCCAAGTTCATCATAAGTTTGTTCTGCAACTGCTGCGACCGCACGGGATACACCAATTCCATATGAACCCATTGTTACCACCTGTGGCTTACCTTCTTTATCTAAAACTGTAAGCCCAAGTGATTGCGCATATTTTCTACCTAATTGAAATATATGACCAATTTCAATTGCGCGATCAATAACTACCGGCTTCTCACATTTAGGACAGCTATCTCCGGCTCTAACCTCAGCTGCTTCAACATACTGATCAACTTTAAAATCTCTGCCGCAAGTTACATATCTTGCATGTTTATTCTTTTCATTTGCCCCTGTTACCCAGGCTGAGCCTTCAACCACTCTTGGATCTGCATATAGCTTTAA
>CANLHE010000116.1 GCA_947490605.1 Actinomycetota bacterium | reverse complement strand
GAAGGTTTAACTGTTAGAGCAGTTGAAGAGATTGTTGCTTCAGGGGGCGCCAAAGTTAAAGGCGGTTCTGTTAGAAGCGGAAAGATAATTGCGCCAAAACTTAAAGAGATAGCTGATGATCTATCAGATCACCTAGACACCAGAGTAAATGTCGAATTAGGTAAGCAAAAAGGAAAGATTGTGATTGAGTTTGCAACTATTGAAGATCTAGAGCGGATAAGTAAGGTGATAAAAAACTAGTTAATCTGGCGGCTTTCCATCTCAGTTTTAATCACGCCAGCTAACGATTTAATACCCTCAGTTATTCGCTCAGGTGTTGGATAGCAATAAGAAATCCGCATTGACCAGGTACCAAAACCATCTGCATAAAATGCAGTTCCTGGCACATAAGCAACCTTTGCGGCAATCGCCTTTGGCACTAACGCATTGGTATCAATCTCAGGTGGCAAGGTAATCCAGATGTAAAAACCACCAGCCGGCCTTGTCCAAGTAGCATTTTTTGGAAAGTACTTATCTAAGGCATCTAGGGCGGCATCGCGTCGTTCTTTGTATAGCTTTGCAAAGCTTGCGATTTGATCACGCCAAGGTTGATTTGCTAAATAACTTGAAATTACAAGTTGGGTGAAATTAGATGGACAAAGAATTGAAGATTCAGAAGCGATCACCATTTTATCTTTTAATGATTGAGGAACTAGCGCCCAACCAACTCGTAGCCCTGGTGCGATGGTTTTGGAGAATGTGCCGAGGTAAATAACATTTTCTGAATCACTTGCTCGCATCGCATTAGGGGATGGCCTATCAAAACCAAGTAAGCCATATGGATTATCTTCAACAATAAATATCTCTTCACTACGACAGATTTCAATAATTTCAGTGCGGCGATCTGCTGGTAGTAATACGCCAGCTGGATTCTGGTAATTTGGAATTAAATATAAAAATTTAATTTTGCGGCCAGTTGCCCTAGTTGCCTTGATCGCATCCCGTAGTGCTTGTGGGATTAAGCCATCTTGATCCATACCAACATGAACTACCTGTGCTTCATACTGTTTAAATGTGCCAAGGGCGCCAACATAAGAAGGTGCTTCAACTAAAACCACATCGCCTGGATCAATAAAGATTCGAGAGATTAGATCGAGTGCTTGTTGGGAGCCAGTAGTAACAATTACATCATCTGGGTGAGCTTTGATTCCTTCAAGTGCCATCACATCACAGATCTGCTCACGAAGTTTTGGATGTCCTTGACCACTTCCATACTGCAAAGCCTCTGCGCCATTTTCTAAAATTAATTTTTGAGTAACCGATGCCATCATCTCCATTGGTAGGGCGGAAAGATTTGGCATACCACCAGCTAATGAAACAATCTCAGGTCTGCTAGCAACTGCAAATAGTGAACGAATCTCACTCGCCTTCATGCCAACTGCGCGGTTTGCAAACCGTTCTGGCAAATTCTCTGGCTCACCAATGTGTACCCGGTCAGCAGGCAGCGGCTTAACAACTCTTAAATCTCGGCCGGAGTTCATTAACTAAGTTTGCCACAAATAATACTTAGATAAAACTAATTGCGTATTCCTGCTCTTCTTAGATCAGATATGCGTAAAGTCCCAGTCTTGGCATCATCTTCGGCTGATAGGTAAAGACGTTGGATCGCCACAATCATCGCCTCAGCCAACTGATCCCGAAAAGCTGGATCTGAAAGCCGCTTTGCATCCTGCGGATTTGAAAGATATCCCAAATCAACTCGCACAGTTGGTGCCACAGTTAACCGCAACAAATCCCAACTCTTTGCATGGGTTCGGCAATTTAATAAATCAGTTCGGGCACAAATCTCTCGCTGCATTAGATTCGCAAACCGCTCGCCCACAACTGAGTGAATTTTTTTATCATCTCGGCCGTAGTAATAGGTGGTCACACCACTAGCTTTTTCATTTTTGTAACTATCTACCTTTAAAGCAATAACTAAATCAGCGTTAACAGAGTTAGCTGTTTCAATCCGCTCTTTTTCTAATGGCGAGTTTTTAGCACTCCTTGTTAAAACTACGTTTACCCCTAAAGCCAATAATCTTCCCTCAAGCCTTTGGGCTAAATCAAAAACAATTTCAGATTCAACAACACCATTACTGCTCTCACCCGTGAATTCACCACCCCAACTTGGATCAATCACAATAACTTTATTAGCAAGGGCAGGGGATCTAACTGCGTGCTTAGCGCTTTCTCGTAATACACCAGGAGCGCCACCTGAGACAGTTTTAACTAATCTCATTAATGCAATTAATGTAGAGGGACCACATTTGCCGTCA
The DNA here is from genome assembly GCA_947490605.1 of Actinomycetota bacterium. Next base: position 837 of record CANLHE010000116.1, on the reverse strand, counting down.
ACAAAAACCCCAACAGATTTTTGAAACTCTTTAACTGCTACCTCTGTCTTAACACCAAAAACCCCATCAATTTTTCCACAATTAAAACCAAGCTGAATCAATCGCTGCTGCAAATTACTAACATCATCACCACGAATTAAGGCAGCTGGGTTAAAAGATAAAACTCGATCACCTAATTTAAATCTTGCCTCTTCTAGCGCGCGTTTGGTAATTTCATTAATTACCCCAGTTGAAGTTAAGCCGCGTTCTTGTTGGAAGGCTTTAATTCCTTGAGTTAAATTCTCATCATATAAATCAGATGGAGTAGTTAAAAAACCTAACCTTGTTAAAGTATTTGAAATTAATGCGATTGCGTCAGAGCGATCACCGGGATTTAACTGATCGCTCATGAGATTGGCTGGTTAAATTAGATTACTTAATATAACTTTCAAGATCTTTCAGCAGCGCAGGCTTTGGTTTTGCGCCCACAATCGTTTTAACAACCTCACCATTAACAAATACATTCATGGTTGGAATTGATGAAATGCCATATTTCATAGCGATTGCGCCCTCTTCATCAGTATTTAACTTAACAATCTTAAGTTTGTCGCCATGCTCATTTGAAATCTCTTCCAAGATTGGCCCAACAGCGCGGCATGGACCACACCACTCAGCCCAAAAATCAACTAAAACTGGAGTCGTACTCTTTAAAACAACCGCTTCAAAATCTGCAGTAGTCACCTTTGTAGTTGCCATCTTTTTCTCCCTTTTTCTCTGCGCTTATCTTACTTTTAAAACTATAAATTAATGGCCAGCTAAAAAACGCTCAGCATCTAAGGCTGCTTGGCAGCCAGAGCC
>CANLHE010000115.1 GCA_947490605.1 Actinomycetota bacterium | reverse complement strand
ACCGTTAACTGAAGGTGGCTTACTACATGCAATAGTAGGAACCGTTTATCTCATTTTTATAGCTTCAGTAATTAGTACACCAATTGGCATCCTGACCGCTTTATATATTGTTGAGGTTAAAGGAAAGTTTGCTGGAATCGTAAGGTTTTTTGTGCAGGCAATGAGTGGAATTCCATCAATTGTTGCCGGACTATTCATTTATGCTGTTTGGATGATTGGCTTAGGAAATAGTTACAGCGCAGGAGCCGGAGCTGCAGCCCTTGCTATTTTAATGATTCCAACCGTTGCTCGCACATCTGAGGAAGTTTTAAAGTTGATTCCGAATGACTTAAGAGAGGCTGGCTTGGCCATGGGCGCAACCCAGTGGCGCACTGTTGCAATGATTGTTATTCCAGCTGCAAAGAGTGGCCTAGTTACTGCAGTTATTTTAGGTATTGCTCGAGTTGCTGGTGAGACTGCGCCATTGTTATTAACTATTGGCGGAGCAGATGGATTAAATCTAAATCCATTTGATGGAAATATTTCAGCACTTCCATTCTACATTTGGAAGAATCTAAGCCTAGGTAGTGAAATTGCAATTCAACGAGCCTGGTTAGGTGTGTTTGTTTTAATTGTTATAGTTTTTATATTCTTTACATTAGCTCGAGTACTAGGAGCTGCAAAAGGTGGTAAAAAATGAGCTCCCAAAATGATGAGAATTTATCTTCGCCAAGTAATTCAACCAATAAATCAGAGACAAGCCGAGAGGAAAGTATGAGTCAAACTAAGCCTGGGGTGACTGGCACCGCTAAAGATCGCACTCAAAGTGTTAGCCAAAATTCGTTAAGTAATGTGGCGAAGGATCGACCAAGTTCTAAAGGAGTTTCTCATCAATTTGGTTCAGGCCTTGAGGCTAGAAATGTCCATGCCTGGTTTGGTAGTAAGCATGTGCTTGAAGATATAAGTACGAATTTTGATACTGGAACTGTGACGGCGCTAATTGGGCCATCAGGCTGTGGAAAATCTACCTTTATTCGCACCTTAAACCGAATGCATGAGTTTATTCCAACCGCAGCCCTTGCTGGTGAAGTATTTTTAGATCAAAAAGATATTTATGCAAATGGCGTAGATGTAACCAAAATTAGATTAAAAATTGGAATGGTTTTTCAAAAACCAAACCCTTTCCCATCTATGACAATTAAGGAAAATGTGTTATCTGGCCTCAGATTGGCGCAATTAAAAATTGAGAACCAAGATGAGTTATTAGAAAGTTGCTTAAGAAGAGCAGGCTTATGGGATGAGGTTAAGGACCGCTTAAATGAGTATGGCGGTGCTTTATCGGGTGGACAACAGCAAAGACTTTGTATTGCACGCTCACTTGCAGTTAATCCACAAGTACTACTTATGGATGAGCCATGTTCAGCACTTGATCCAGGCTCAACACTTCGTATTGAGGAAACCATCAGAGAGCTTTCAGAAACCATAAGCATTGTGATCGTTACGCATAATATGCAGCAAGCGGCGCGGGTCTCTGATTACACCGGATTTTTCCTATCCGATGGTGGCCCAGGTCGTCTTGTGGAACTTGGAACTACTACTGAGATTTTTTCTAATCCAAAAGAGAAGCGAACAGAGGATTATGTAACCGGCCGATTCGGTTAATTCTTAATACTAATTGTTTACCTAACCGACACTTTCCGTTATCCCAAAAGTCCGTAGTTGTTATTTGACCCCCAATAGGTTGCTCTTACCTGTATAACTTACCAAGGGGGAAAAATGCTTTCAAGAAAGAAATTAGCTGTAGTAGTTATTACTGCTTCAGCATTATTGGCTTCATCTTCACCAGCATTCGCTGCTGTAATAAATGGATCTGGAGCAACTTTTGCACAACCATTGATCGATTCATGTAGGGTTCAATTTTTAAAAGAGACTGGTCATGACGTGAATTATGGTGCTGGCGGTTCCGGAAAAGGAAGAACCGATTTTGCAAATAAAATCGTTGATTGGGCTGGCTCAGACGCACCTTACAATCCTGCTTCTCTTGAACCTAGAGGATTAGTTTACGCACCGATATTCGCAGCTCCAATTGCAGTTTTTTATAATTTGCCTGGCTTGAGTGACACAATCACATTATCCCCAGATACACTGGCAAAAATTTATAGCGGTGAAATCCAAAAGTGGAACGATAAGGCCATAGTCGCTGATAGCAAAAGAGTAACTAAGGAACCAATATTTAAGACAAAGCAAGTAAAACAAACAGTTACTGATAAGAAAACTAAGAAAAAGACAACTAAGACAACTACTGTTCCTGTGTTAGATGCTCAAGGAAAACCGGTTATCTCTGGCTATAAAGAAAATGTCTTTGAGGCGAAATTACCAGACACTCAAATTCAAGTTTGGTACCGAAGCGATAGTTCTGGAACTTCAGAGAATTTTGCAGCTTATTTGAAGGGTTCAGTTTCAGATTCAACTATTTGGCCAAAGAGTGCATCTGGTACCTTTGCAAATACAACTCCTAAGCCACTCTCAGGTTTCTTTAATTTCCAGGGTGCATCCGGATCTGCAGCGGTTGCAGCTGGAGTATTGAAAAACGTGGGCGCAATTGGGTATGGTGAGTTAAGTTGGGCTACCGACAATAAATTGCCATCAGCTTCAATCATAAATCCTGCTGGCGAGGCTATTGCACCATCTAGTGCTGGAACTTCAGCATTTTTAGGCGCTGCAACGCTTAATTCAAATGGCACCTTAACCTACGATTTCAAGACTAAAACTTCTGGTGCCTACACCATTGGTACAGCCTCGTACGGTATGGCAAGTACTAGCTATGGAACCAAGGTAATCGCAACAACAATTCAGCAATGGTTCACCTATGTTCTAGAAAAATGTCCTAATTCTTTTCCTGAAAAGGGTTATTCCTTAATTACAGGAAAACTTGCTGACTTGGCTCGAGTACAGATTGCCAAGATTGGATCTGACACAAACTAAGTAAAAACGAAATCCCCCGCACACTCCTAGAGTGCGGGGGATTTTTTATGCTTAATCCTGGGTTGTTTTTGGATACAACTGTTTAGTTAGAGTAGGATAAAGATGTAACTGTGACGAAAAACAGATTGCTAGATAAAGATCTGCGTTATGGGTGTGGACTCCGGAGGACCCGGGCCACTGATAATTAT
>CANLHE010000114.1 GCA_947490605.1 Actinomycetota bacterium | reverse complement strand
GCAAGATTCGACGTTGTACTGGCTTTAAACCATCGCGAGCATCAGGTAGTGCGCGAGAGTAAATTACAGAGTAGGCATACTCTAAAAATGACTCTGACATTTCAGAGGCGACATCAATATCAATTATGCGGCCAGGATTTTCCCCTGCTTTAGGTGCAACTACTTTTGGTGTTTTGGCCATAGTGCGTATCTTGCCAATAGAAGTGTTGATTTTCAGCGACCGACAAGCCGGATTCATCGATGATTTAGCAAAATGCTAATCTTTGGCCATGCCACAATTATTCTATGTGCTCAGGAGAAGCTTTCTAATTGAATAATCAAAGATTTGGCCTAGCCGACATAACTAATTCAATATTTAATTCGTTATCAGTTCCAGAAACCATTGATTCACTCTCGTTAGGTAGTGCTGAAAATCGAGAAGTTTTAATATTAATTGATGGCATGGGCCAGGATGCTATTAATAATTATGGTGATCAATTCCCAATTTTTGATGAGTTAAAGCAAGTTAAAAAGCTTTATACAAATTTTCCGTCAACTACTGCGACAAGTCTTTCAACCTTAGGAACTGGAGTACTTCCTGGTGTCCACGGAATGCTCGGCTACACCGTAAGAGTTCCCAGAAGTGATAATCGATTGTTAAATGCACTTAAGTGGGATGAACGGGTAGATCCGGTGATGTGGCAAAAAGTTCCAACACTCTTTGAACGTGCAGTTTTAGCCGGTGTATCTGTCACACATGTTGCAGCTAAACGGTATGAAGGAAGTGGTTTCACTCAAGCAGCACTACGGGGTGCAAAGTATGTTGGCGCAAATGGAGTTGATGAGATGGCAACTGCAGTATCTGCTGCGCTAAAACCACAACCATCATTTGTTTACACATATTTAAATACTTTAGATTCAGCAGGGCATAGCGATGGCGTTGGTTCCGATAAATGGCTAACTGCGTTGCAACAGGTATCTGAATTTATAACCAAGGTTAAACAATTAGCACCAGCTGGTACTCGGATTTGGGTTACCTCAGATCATGGAATGGTAAATAGCACTGAACAGATAATTTTGGGCCAAGATAATAAGTTATTAGAAAATGTAACCTTAATTGGCGGTGAGCCAAGAGCTCGACATATTTATATTAAAGAGGGAGCAGCCTCAGAGACAATTGCCCAATGGCAAGAATTTTTTGGAAATAAAGCAAGAGTATTGAGCAAAGAGAGTGCGATTAAAGATGGATTATTTGGTCCGGTAGTTACTGAAGATTCTCATGACAGGTTGGGTGATTTAATTGCAATTGCAAATAATGATTTAATTTTGGTTGATCCAGCACGAGTTAGAGAAGAGAGTTCAATGGTTGGTCATCATGGCGGTGTTACAGATATTGAGGTTGAGATCCCGCTCTTACTTGCTTAGTCCTCATCCTTTTTGCCAAACATAATGTCATCCCAAGATGGAATTTTAATTCTTCTAGTTACACCATCACGTTGCGCATCTTCATCAACCTCTTCTACGGAAGTTAATTTAGTTGGCGCATACGGCTCAACTTCCTCTTTTATCGAAACTAATCTTGGTGCTTCTGTTTGTGGGATGCTGCCATAAGTTTGTACTGGCTTGGCCTTTGCTTCGCCACCTATCCAACGAGCACCATCATCATGTGCGCTAAGTGCACGGCGACCTAAATTAAACAACCAAACCGCTTCACCCTTTGCATCACTAGGTGATCCATCACGGAGTGGGTAATAAAGAGTCAAATTCCAATTTCCATCAGGCTGACGGAAGGTGTTCCACTCAACGGTATTCATGTCAACGCCGCGAGGTGCTAATTGATTTGCAACCGCGGTTTCTAAATAAGGAGCATGTGGTTCACGTCGGATTTGAGTGCCAAGTGCTTGCGAAATAATAAATGCTCGCTCCTGCAAAATTGGACCGGCGTAGTTTTCAATCTTTTCAATTGACCAATCAGTTGTCCGAGAGATCGCATCAATAGTTTCACCAGCTCTTAATCTTGCTTGAACCTCTTTTACTGAGGTAGTTACTACCTCTTCAAAATCTGAAACAGCTGACAGTCTTGGTTGATTAACATTGGCACGTAATGTGTCACTAATTCGTAAGTTGTAACGATTTCCATCTTGATCAGCTAACTCAAGTTCTGTGCCATCGGCAGAACGACCGGTCAGGCGCAGATCAGTTGGTTCGTTCATGAGAGTAGATTGCCATATTTAAACGGTGAGATAAATCTGCCACACACGAAGTCAGCTTCACTTTTCATGCTTAGATAACCCTGTGAGCGCAGAACTGTTAAAGATTGCAGATTCGGTAGCGCGGGCAGCCGGAAAGCATTTAATGAACCGCCCAGCCAGTTTTACCTTCACTGAGAAAAGTTCTGCAGTTGATTTTGCAACTCAAATGGATAAGCAAGCCGAAGAGTTGATTGTTAAGCAATTACTCATTTCTCGGCCAGATGATGGAATCATTGCTGAAGAAGGATCGGCTAAAGAAAGTAAATCTGGAATTACTTGGGTGATTGATCCATTAGATGGCACAGTTAATTATCTTTATGGTCTGCCTGGTTGGAATGTCTCGGTTGCAGCAAAAGATGAAGACGGTGTAATTGTTGGAGTTGTTTATGCACCCAGTATTGATGGGTTTTGGAGTGGCGTAAGAGGTGGTGGTGCTACCTATAACGGAGTGAAGATTAAGTGCAACGATCCAGTTGAATTAGAGAAAGCATTACTTGCGACCGGCTTTGCATATGATTTAAATTTAAGAATAAGCCAAGGTGAAACAATGGCTAAGTTATTGCCGAGAATTAGAGATTTAAGAAGAAATGGTGCGGCAGCTGTTGATCTTTGTTATGTTGCAATGGGTGTGCTTGATGGATATTTTGAAGCTTCACTAAAGGAGTGGGATCACGCCGCTGGTGGCTTGATTGCCATTGAGGCTGGCGCTGTTGTTTCCGGTCGTGGTGGTGGGGCACCGAACACCGATCTAGTCGTATGCGCAGGTCCTGCCCTGCACGCCCAACTTTTGCCTCTAATTTGATCTAATCACCCCTGGCGTGGCAAGATACAGCCTCATTCAAAATAATTGATTGACCATAATATTTTAGCGATTAGGACAAATAATGAACGTGTTAGATGCAGTTGATGCCGCCTCACTTCGCAA
>CANLHE010000113.1 GCA_947490605.1 Actinomycetota bacterium | reverse complement strand
GCGTTCGATGCTCTAACTCAGGGCAGTATCTGCGGAGCCTCGGTAGCAAGTATGTTTGGGGACTGGACCGGTATACCAACTGGTGTCGCTGGTGTGATTAATAAAGATGTTTTGCAAAAGATAAGGAGCAATTAATGAAGACCATCGATAGGTTGCTTTCTGAAAAAATGATGACTTTGGTCAGATCTAATTCGCAAAGTGAAGGCCAAGCAATGGCCGATGCATTGATAGAGGCAGGGGTTAAGGTAATTGAAATAACTCTAACAACTCCTGGCGCACTTAAAATTATTGAAAAGCTTTTAAAAAACAAGGACATATTAGTTGGCGCTGGCACAGTCAGAACTGTTAAAGATGTGAAGAAAGTTGAAGATATCGGGGCAAGTTTTATCGTATCTCCTGATACAAATGAGGATGTAATTACTGCGACAAAGAAATTAAAATTGGTATCAATGCCAGGTGTCTCTACCCCAACTGAGGTCGCAATTGCTGAGGAGTGTGGCGCAGATATTCTTAAATTATTTCCAGCCGCGATACTAGGCCCGGCCCATTTAAAGATGATTCGTGAACCATTTCCAAATAATCGTTGGTGCCCAACTGCTGGAATCACCTTAGAGTCAATCCCAAAGTGGTTTGAGGCTGGGGCAGATCTGGTTGGCCTAGGAGGGCCGCTTACCAAAGATGGCATTAGTGGCGTCAGTAAAAATGTTTTAGCATTCCGTGCTGCAATTAACGAGGCTAGTAAGGTAGTTTATCGACATGAAATTAGCCAATAAACATATCTTTGTAACCGGTGGCGCTAAAGGTATTGGTGAAGCCATTGTTAGAGATGCGGCAGCTGAAGGTGCATCTGTATCTTTCATCGACATCGATGTAACTGCAGGTGAGAAATTAGCATCTGAACTTAACAATGCTGGGAAAAAAGTAATCTTTGTAAAAGCTAATGTTGCCAGTTTCGATGAACTTAAATCAGCATTTAATGCGGCAGTAAGTAAATTTGGTGAAGTAACTGGCGTTGTTAATAATGCTGGAGTTAATTCACATGCAGATCCAGTAACAATGACTGATAAAGAGTGGGATGATTTTTTTGCAATTGATATGAAGCCAGTTTGGCTCACTGCAAAATTGGCACTACCTGCAATGCGCAAAGCAAAAGGTGGCTCAATTGTTAATATCTGTTCAATTCATGGTCGCTTAACATATCCAGGGTTTTTCCCATATGGCGCTGCTAAATCAGCTGTCCTAGGTTTAACTAGAAACCTTGCACTAGATGAAGGTAAGCATGAGATTAGAGTCAATGCCGTATCTCCGGGATACATACTTACCGATTTAACTAAAAATTGGCTTAAAGGTGAGGCCGGTCGAGAAGAGCGTGCTAACTCAATTCAACCATTAGGACGAATGGGACAACCTGGTGAGGTTGCAAAGGTTGTTACCTTTTTACTTTCAGATAAGTCAACATATGTAAGTGGTTCTGATTGGGCAGTAGATGGCGGATTGGGAGCGCGAAGCGCATGATATTAAAGGGTGAGCATTTATTTGTTACCGGCGGAGCAGCTGGTATTGGTGAAGCAATTGTTTTAGGTGGCGTAAAAGAGGGTGCTAAAGTTTCATTTGTTGATATTGATGATGCTAAATCAAATGCTCTAGTTGAGAAATTAACTAAAGAGGGACATCAAGTTCAATACACAAAAGCAGATGTTTCCAAGTTTGAAACTTTTAAAGCCGGTTATGACAAATTAGTAGCAAGCTTTGGTCCAGTAACCGTGGCGGTATCAAACGCCGGAAGAAACTCTTATGCTGATGCAGTTGAGTATGCCGAGCAAGAGTGGAACGATTTTTTTGCACTAGATCTTAAATCTAGTTGGTATCTAGCAAAACTTTGTTTGCCAGAGATGCGTAAGAACAAATACGGATCAATTGTAAATATCTCTTCAATTCATGGCCGCATGTCTAGGCCAAACTTCTTTCCATACTCTGCCGCTAAGGGCGGAATTATTGGTTTATCTAGAAACTTAGCTCTTGATGAAGGTAAGTACGGAATTAGAGTTAACTCAATCTCTCCGGGAACCACTGCAACTCCATTGCTTAAGAGTTATATGGAGAAGTTCCCAGATGAGAAAGCACATTCTTTATCCGTTGCACCAAATGCAAGATTTGGATCTCCTGAGGAAATTGCAAATGTAATCCTATTTGCACTATCAAAAGATGCTTCCTTTATTACTGGCGCTGACTTAATGGTTGATGGCGCACTGCACGCTCGCTACGCCTAGTTTCTAATATTTACAAACTCAGGATTTAGTTCACTCAGGTTCTTTGCACCCATTAATTTCATTGCTGTTTCCATTTCAAATCTGAAAATTTCTACAACTTTCTCAACCCCATCTTTGCCAGATGACATAGCGCCATATAGGTATGCCCGGCCAATTAAAACTGCATCAGCACCGAGTGCGATAGCAGCTAAAACATCTGCTCCGCTCATGATGGCGCCATCTATATAAATTTCAGGTCCCATTCCTTTTGCACCAATTGATTTTCTAACCTCTGGAAGCAATTCAAGGGGCACCACGGAACGATCTAGTTGTCTACCACCGTGATTTGATAAAACAATTGCATCTACGCCAATTTTAGTAAGTTCAGCAGCATCACTAACTGTTTGAATTCCCTTAATTATTAATTTGCCCTGCCAAACTGAGCGTAACCATTTAACATCTTCAAATGTGACTGCAGGATCAAAGACGGTAGCTGCTATTTCCGATAAAGGCTTATTAAAGTTTCTAAATGTTGCAAACTCAAGCGGGGCAGTAGTTAATAGATTAAACCACCACTTTGGTTTTAGAGCCATATCGAAAAAAGTTTTTAAACCAATCTTTGGTGGAACGGTTAAACCATTTCGCATGTCTCGCCATTTAATACCACCCACAGCAGTATCAACTGTCAACATTAAACCTTCAAAGCCAGCAGTCTTTGCTTCCTCAATAAATTTAAGACTTTGATCTCTATCCCGCCATAGGTAGAGCTGAAACCATCGCCGAACATTTGGAACCTGCTCACCAATCTCAGCTGATGAGGTAGTTCCCATTGTAGAAAGGTTATAAACCAAATTATTTTCTTCACAAATTTTTGCCACCATTACTTCACCTTCGTAATGCATCATTCGGGTATATCCAGTTGGAGCAAAAATAATTGGTAA
>CANLHE010000112.1 GCA_947490605.1 Actinomycetota bacterium | reverse complement strand
CCAGGTTTGGTTCATCAAGTTCCTGATGTAGTTGGAACTCTAAGAAGTGATATTAATTGGGAGGATATTTCAGAGCATCTACTACCAGCAGGTTCAATAAGTGGCGCACCAAAATCATCTGCTTTGAAAACAATTACACAAATCGAGCAAGTTGCGCGAGGTCCATACTGCGGTGTGATTGGTTGGGTTGAAGGAGACAAAGCATTGCTATCAGTTGGAATTCGAATTTTTTGGTCAGAAAATGATGGGAAAATTCACTTTGGAACTGGCGCTGGTATTACTTGGCAAAGTGAACCAAACCAAGAGTGGGAAGAGACCCGATTGAAGGCGAAGCGATTAACTGCAATTGCATCTGGGGTGTTGGTATGAAATTATTGATAAATGGTGTTTTGCAAGATGACCTGGCGAAATTGCCATATTCAAACTCTCTTTTAAGAGGCGATGGCCTATTTGAAACAATCTTAACTATTGATCAGAAAGTTGTGGCCTGGGATCGGCATTACGCCAGAGTTGAGAAATCGGCCAAACAAGTACTTATTACCCTGCCAGCACGGATTGATATTGAAGTGGGAATTGAAAAAATACTAGCAAGTGCAACCGGTGAATCTAGATTACGCCTAAATGTTTTAGCTGATGGTGATTGGCTTATTACCTTAGAGCCAGTTAGTGAAGGTAAAGAATCTATTTCGTTAATGAAAATTAATGAACCGAAGATCTCCAAAGGGGCATTAAGTGGCATCAAATCTATTTCTTATGGGGAGTCCTTATTAGCTGTCAGAAAAGCTAGTGCTGCTGGATTTGATGATGGCATATTTCTAAATGAAAACGCAGATGTGGTTGAAACTGCTCTTTCTAATCTTTTAATTCTCACCGAAGCTGGCTGGCTAACCCCACCGCTATCTACTGGTTGTTTGCCTGGTATTTCACGTGAATTACTAATCAAATGGTTTGAAGTAAGTGAGCGAGAGTTTAAATTTGAAGAATTATTAGATTCAAAGGCGGTTTATGCCACCTCATCAATTAGATTAATTCAGCCTGTGAGCAAGGTCGAAGACAGATTGTTTGGTAAGAATTTGCTGGGGGAAGAGTTAATTGAGAATTTCAAGAGCAAATTGTTTAGTAATATGAATCCATGAACCCAGGGTTGAAACGAGTTCTTGTCGGACTAGTAGGTGGCCTTGTTACTTTACTGGGAGTTGTCGCATTAATTGCTCCAGGGCCTGGCTGGCTGATTATCTTCACTGGACTTGGAATTTTAGCAACAGAGTTTGCGTGGGCGGCTCGCGCATTAACTAAGGCAAGAGGTATTGCATCTCGGGCAGCAAGTTCTGCGCGGATTAAGAAAGAGCATCAACTGATTTTGCTTGCGGTAGGCACATTTATTTCACTGGTTTTACTAGTTATTTACTACGAATACCTTCGCTAATTACGCACCTTTACCGCCCGCTTTGCTAACCTAGCGGTATGTCTAATCAGATCAAGATTTCTGTTGATGGTAAGTCCATCCAGATTGCTGCTGATCAAAGACCCACCCATTTATTTGAAACAAACTCTAATGTTGTGGTCTGCCGAATAAATGGGCAGCTATCGGATTTGTGGAGTGAAATAAAAGAAGGTGATGTTGTTGAATCGGTAAGCATTGATTCACCTGATGGCCTAAACGTTTTGCGCCACTCAACTGCACACGTTTTAGCTCAAGCAGTGCAAGAGGTATTCCCGGAGACCAAGCTTGGAATTGGTCCACCAATTCGTGATGGCTTCTATTATGACTTTGATCCAAAAAATCCATTTACGCCATCTGATTTAGAAAAATTAGAGAGTGCAATGCGCAAGATCATAAAAGCTGGCCAGCGCTTTCGTCGTCGAGTAACAAATGAAAAGGATGCATTGGCGGAGTTAAAGGGTGAGCCGTATAAATGTGAATTAATTGGTTTGAAATCTGGTGCAACAGAGGATGATTCAGCAGTTGAAGTTGGTGGGGCTGAACTTACGATCTATGACAATTTAGGCAGAGATGGAAATCCGGTTTGGAGTGATCTTTGCCGTGGACCTCATCTGCCATCAACAAAACATATTCCAGCTTTTAAGTTAATGAGAGCAGCAGGTGCCTACTGGCGAGGATCTGAAAAAAATCCAATGTTGCAAAGAATTTATGGCACAGCATGGCCAACCGTCGAAGCACTAGATTCTTATTTACATTTGTTGGAAGAGGCAGAAAAGCGTGATCATCGTAAATTGGGAGCAGAGTTAGATTTATTTTCATTCCCAGAAGAGATTGGCTCAGGTCTCGCCGTATTTCATCCAAAGGGTGGAATTATTCGAAGAGCGATGGAGGATTACTCAAGAAAGCGTCATGAAGAAGAGGATTACCAATTTGTTTACTCACCTCATCTAACAAAGGCAGCTTTATTTGAAAAATCTGGCCACTTACAGTGGTATGCAGATGGAATGTATCCACCGATGATTATGGATGAAGAGTTACATGCGGACGGAACAATAAAAAAAGCTGGTCAAAAGTATTACATGAAGCCAATGAACTGCCCGTTTCACAATTTGATTTATCAGTCATCACCTAAGTCATACCGTGATTTACCACTTAGATTATTTGAGTTCGGTACGGTTTATCGTTATGAAAAGTCAGGCGTCGTTCATGGAATTACTAGAGCACGTGGTTTTACCCAAGATGATGCTCATATTTACTGTACTAAAGAGCAAATGGCCGGGGAGTTAGATTCACTCCTCACTTTCGTGCTTAACTTATTGCGTGATTACGGCTTAACTGACTTTTATCTAGAACTATCAACTAGAAACCCAGAAAAATCAGTTGGTGAAGAAAAGGATTGGCAGGATGCCACTGAGGCACTTAGAAAAGCAGCTGAGAAACAAAAATTAGAGTTAGTTTTAGATCCAGGTGGAGCAGCTTTTTACGGACCAAAAATCTCTGTTCAAGCCCGTGATGCAATTGGTCGAACCTGGCAGATGTCTACTATTCAAGTTGATTTCCAATTACCGCAAAGATTTGATCTTGGTTATGCCGCATCTGACGGTTCAGTTAAACAACCAGTAATGATTCACCGTGCATTATTTGGCTCAATTGAAAGATTCTTTGGCGTATTAACTGAGCACTATGCAGGCGCTTTCCCTCCATGGCTTGCACCAGTTCAAGTTAGAGGTATTCCAGTTGCTGAATCATTTGCACCATATCTTTCAGATGTAATTAAGCAGTTTAAGCAGGCGGGAATTAGAGCTGATATTGATAACT
>CANLHE010000111.1 GCA_947490605.1 Actinomycetota bacterium | reverse complement strand
AAGCAGGCAGTTACGGCAAAGACACCCGCGGAATTATTCGCGTGCATCAATTTGAAAAGGTTGAGATGTTTACATTTTGTAAACCAGAAGATGCTGAGGCAGAACATAAAAAATTATTAAATTGGGAAAAAGAGTTCTTTAATTCACTAGAGATTGCCTACCGAGTTATTGATGTGGCAAGTGGTGACTTAGGAGCAAGTGCGGTTAGAAAATTTGATATCGAAGCTTGGATTCCAACTCAGGATGCATATCGTGAGGTAACTAGCACCTCAAACTGCACCCAGTTTCAAGCCCGCCGATTAAATATTAGATACAAAGATGAAAAAGGAACAAAGCCAGTTGCTACCTTAAATGGCACATTAGTTGCAGTTCCAAGAACAATTGTGGCGATCTTAGAAAATCATCAACAAAAAGATGGCAGCATTAAGGTGCCAAAGGCATTAATTCCATTTCTTGGAATGGATACTTTGGTTCCAGCGTGAGTGTGTTAAAAACTGTAACTGGTAAGCGGCCAAAATTAATTGGCACAGATCTAGATGGCACAATCGTTGCTCACTATGGATTTATCTCTGAGCGGACAAAAATTGCATTTGCCGCCGCCCACGCAGCCGGGATTGAGATCTACTTTGTAACGGGCCGTCCAATTAGGTGGATGGTTGAGATTAAAAACAACTTTAATTTTGGCTTAGGTATTTGTGCCAATGGCGCAATGCTCTATGACTTTACAAAGGATGAGGTATTAGAGGAGTGGTTATTTTCAGTGGAAGCTCAGTTAGAGAGTGTTAAGAGATTACGGGAAGTAATTCCACCGGTCACTTTTGCAACTGAAATTGGCGCAAATTTTCACCGTGAAAAAAATTATGTACCAAGGTGGGATATCGGCGCAGATAATGTTGGTGTTAATAAAATCGAGGAGGCAATTACCGCACCAGCTTTAAAAATGTTAGCAAGATGTAGTGATGGTGAGTTTTCATCCGATGAAATGTTAGCCCTTGCAAGTAAAGCCTTAGCTGGAATTGCAACTGTTACCCACTCAAACTCAACCGATTCACTATTAGAGATATCAGCTGATGGTGTTAGTAAAGGGGCAACACTTTCTAAGATTGCAGCCCGTCATGGTTTGACTGCTGATGATTGTGTGACATTTGGTGATAACCCAAATGATTTTTCAATGCTCTCTTGGGCCAGCCGTTCATGGGCGATGGCAGATGGACACCCTGATTTAATGAAGTATGCAAAGTTTCAAACAGATGCGCATGAAGAAGATGGTGTGGCAAAGGTAATCGAGCGATTGCTAGAACTTCCCGAATAATTAACGGTTAATTTTGGCGCCACCGCGATTGCAGGTAAGTTTGCCCACGGAGGGCTCGCATAGCGGCCGAGTGCACCGGTCTTGAAAACCGGCAAGGGAAACCTTCGTGGGTTCAAATCCCACGCCCTCCGCCAGAATTAATTAATTTGTGTTTGATTTCATATCTACTCAGCCCGCTCTCACCTAGCGCTTGGCAATCACCAAGAGCAAACTTGCCCCATGGCGATGATTGATTCAGGCAAAAAGAAAACAGGTGTTTTCTCCGCCGGCCGTGCATTACTAACTGATCGCACTCTTCGCACCGACAAGTGGTGGTTGCAACCAGCATTAACATTTAGCGTTTTAATTTTATTTGTTATTTATGCAACCTTTAGAGCTTTTGAAAATAAAAATTACTTTGTCGAACCTTTAATCTCACCTTTCTACTCACCATGTTTATCAACTGCATGTGTGGAAGGTGCCTCTCACCTTGGCACACCAATTGGTTCAATAACTATTTTTGGCTTACTAATATCCCCTGCACTATTTATTTTAATTTTCCCATTAGGTTTTCGAATGACCTGTTATTACTACCGTAAGGCTTACTACCGATCATTTTGGATGTCACCACCTGCATGCGCAGTAGCAGAGCCTCATAAAACTTACACAGGAGAAACCAGAGCGCCATTGATATTACAAAATGGTCATCGATGGTTTTTCTATGCTGGCTTAGCTTTTAATGTTTTACTTACCTACGATGCAATCATCGCCTTTAAAAATCCAGAGGGTCAATGGGGACATATGAGCGTTGGCACCTTGGTGCTATTACTTAACGCCGGCTTCCTATGGCTTTACTCCGCCTCATGTCATACCTGTCGTCACACCATCGGTGGCAGATTAAAACATTTCTCAAAACATCCAATTAGATATAAGACCTGGACAATAGTTTCTAGATTAAATCACTACCATCCAAACTTTGCCTGGGTTTCATTAATTTGGGTTGCATTCTCTGACTTCTATGTCCGCCAGGTCTCAAGTGGGGCCATAACCAATTTTTACTTCTTCTAAGGGTTATTAATAATGAGTGAAAAAATACAAATGGAGCGTCACAACTATGACGTGGTAGTAATTGGCGCAGGTGGTGCTGGATTACGTGCTGCAGTTGAAGCACGAACTGCAGGACTTCGGGTGGCAATCATTTGTAAATCATTATTTGGTAAAGCCCACACCGTTATGGCCGAAGGTGGCGTGGCAGCATCAATGGGTAATGTGAATGACAATGATGGTTGGAAGGTTCACTTTAGAGACACCATGCGAGGCGGAAAGTTTTTAAATCACTACCGAATGGCAGAGCTGCACGCTAAAGAATCTCCTGATCGCGTTTGGGAGTTAGAGCTATGGGGCGCATTATTTGATAGAACTGCTGAGGGCAAGATTTCACAGCGTAACTTTGGTGGACATGAGTATCCACGTCTTGCCCACGTTGGAGATCGAACCGGTCTTGAGTTAATTAGAACGATGCAACAAAAGATTGTGGCAATGCAACAGCAGGATAAAAAAGATCATGGCGATGCCGAAAGCTTTATTAAGGTATTTGCCGAGGTAACAGTTACTGAAGTATTAAAAGAAAATGGCAAAGTATCTGGAGTTTATGGATACAAACGCGAAAATGGCGTAGAGGTTTTATTTGAAGCACAAGCGGTAATTCTGGCAACTGGTGGCGTTGGTAAAACTTTTAAAATTACCTCTAACTCTTGGGAGGGCACTGGCGATGGCCATGCGCTCGCGCTAAAAGCTGGCGGCAACTTAGTTGATATGGAGTTCTTGCAATTTCATCCAACTGGCATGGTTTGGCCACCATCTGTGCGCGGAATTTTAGTAACTGAATCAGTGCGCGGTGAAGGTGGAGTTCTTACAAATAATAAGGGTGAGCGCTTCATGTTTAAATACATTCCAGATGTATTTAAAGATAAGTATGCCGATAATGAGGCAGAGGCAGATCGTTGGTATGTAGATCAAGATAACAATCGCCGCCCACCTGAGTTATTACCAAGAGATGAAGTAGCGCGCGCTA
>CANLHE010000110.1 GCA_947490605.1 Actinomycetota bacterium | reverse complement strand
TTCCCTGGGCTGCAGTTGCCTTTGATGCTTTAGCACGCATCTTCTCACCCTGCTTTTGTAATATTTCAGCTTTCTTCTCCGCGTTAGCACGCTCGCGCTTGCGCCTGTGTTCATCTTGCTCGCGTTGTAATAGATACTGTTTCCAGCCCATGTTGTAAACATCAATTACATTTCGATTTCCATCTATATAAAACACCTTATTTACGACGGTCTCAATCAGGTTTACATCGTGGGAGATAATTACTAAACCACCAGAGTATTTTGAAAGATACTCCCGTAACCAGATGATTGAATCGGCATCTAAATGGTTAGTGGGCTCATCAAGTAAAAGAGTTTCAGCGCCAGAAAAGAGAATTCGAGCAAGTTCAATTCGCCTTCTTTGTCCACCAGATAGCGCGCTTAGCTCTTGATCAAATAAATGGTTAGGCACACCAAGGGAAGAAGCGATTGCTTCCGCCTCTGCTGCTGCGGCATAACCACCGGCAGTTGAAAACTCATGTTCTACTCTGGTGTATCGCTCCATTGCTTTTTCTAATTCAGAACCCTCTGAAGTTGCCATCTCTTCTTCAACCGCGCGCATTCGCTTGCTAATTAAATCTAATTCGCGCACTGAAAGAATTCGATCAATCACACTTCCTTGATCCTCACCAGTTCTTGGATCCTGGGGCAGGTAACCGATTTTGCCGGTGCGAGTTATTGCACCTCCGGCTGGCATAGTCTCACCAGCTAAAACCTTTGCAAGTGTTGATTTACCGGCGCCATTTCTTCCCACAAATCCAATTCGGTCACCATGATTGATTCTTACAGTTACATCTTTAACTAGAAGCCTGGCGGCAGCACGAAGTTCTAGGGCGTTAGTTGATATCAAAGTTGCTTACGCAACAAGGCGAGTGCGACGAGGTGATGCATACTTCTTTTCAATATCAGACAGCTCCTCAGACACTTTAGCTTTGATGCTCTCCTCAGTTTTTAGGATTGCAGTTAAGGAGGAGATTGTAGCCTTTAATTCTTTCGCCTCAGTTTCAAGTTCAATCTTGCTCATCTTGGTCAATCTTCTAAGCGGCATATCCAAAATATAGGTGGCTTGTTCATCACTTAATTTAAATGTCTTGATTAATCCAGCCTTTGCAATAGTGGCATCATCACTAGCCCGGATTAATTTAATTACCTTGTCGATATCAACAATTGCTTTCAGAAGGCCATCAACTAAGTTCAACCGTGCCTGCGCTTTTGCCTTACGGAAGGTTGAACGCCGTTTTACAACCTCAATTCGGTGATCGATAAATACTTGAAGCAAATCCTTAAGGCCAAGGGTCAATGGCTTTCCATTTACTAGGGCAACTGCGTTTATTGAGAATGCATCCTCCATTGGGGTCAGGCGGTAAAGATTTTCAAGTACATCAACTGGCTCGTAACCATTTTTGATCTCAACTACAACCTTAGTTCCAGATTGACCATCAGATAGATCGACGATATCTGAGATTCCTTGAATCTTCTTAGCCTTAACTAAATCTGCAATCTTCTCGACAATCTTCTCAGGTCCAATGTTGTATGGAAGTTCAGTAATTACAATTCCTTGTTTACGAGATGAAATCTTCTCAAATACTGTCGTTGCTCTGACCTTGAATGACCCGCGGCCATTGGCATAAGCATCAGCTATGCCATCGGTTGCAACTAGATAGCCACCAGTTGGGAAATCAGGGCCCGGCACAAGCTTCATTAATTGCTTAAGCGTTGCCTTTGGATTTTCCATTAACAATTTAGCAGCTGAAATTACCTCACCAAGATTATGGGGCGCCATATTTGTCGCCATACCAACTGCAATACCAGTTGCACCATTTACTAATAAATTTGGAAATGCGGCAGGCAGTACCTGTGGCTCTAATATTTGACCATCGTAATTTGCACCAAAGTTAACTGTGTCCTCATCAGATTCATCCACCATCATCATTGCTGAAGGCGCAAGACGTGATTCGGTATAACGCATTGCAGCAGGGCCGGAATCTAATGAACCAAAGTTTCCATGACCATCAATTAACGGCAAGCGCATTGAAAAACTTTGTGCCATACGAACCATGGCATCATAAATTGCGCCATCACCATGTGGGTGAAGCTTTCCCATTACATCGCCAACAACTCTTGCACACTTAACATGTCCTTTTTCGGGACGAAGTCCCATCTCATTCATCTGATGCAAGATTCGACGTTGTACTGGCTTTAAACCATCGCGAGCATCAGGTAGTGCGCGAGAGTAAATTACAGAGTAGGCATACTCTAAAAATGACTCTGACATTTCAGAGGCGACATCAATATCAATTATCCGGCCAGGATTTTCCCCTGCTTTAGGTGCAACTACTTTTGGTGTTTTGGCCATAGTGCGTATCTTGCCAATAGAAGTGTTGATTCCCAGCGACCGACAAGCCAGATTCATCGATGATTTAACAAAATGCTAATCTTTAGGCATGTCTGCTACTAATTCTTATGCTGAAGAGGCGGCCCAACGTTGGCCGGTGGAGTATGTAGAGAGCAACTTAAAATTAAAATCGATGAGCAAAGAAGATCAACAAAAACTATTTAAATTAGGTAGCGATAATATTAAAGACATTGCCGACGCCTTTGTCTTACAAAAAGCCGCTGATTCTGCGGAGGTACAAAAGCTGGTAAAGATTCATTACAACTGGGTTAGCGTCTTTTGGACACCAACCAAGGATGCCTATATTGGCTTAGGTGCGATGTATGTATCAGATGAAAGATTCGCGCAAAACTACGACAAGTACGCACCAGGGTGTGCAGCATTTATGGCTCAGGCAATGGGTATATATGCACAGGAGAATCTTTCTAATTGAGTAATCAAAGATTTGGCTTAGCCGATATAACTAATTCAATATTTAATTCATTATCAGTTCCAGAAACCATCGATTCCCTCTCTTTGGGTAGTGCTGAAAATCGTGAAGTTTTAATCTTAATTGATGGTATGGGCCAGGACGCAGTTAATAAGTATGCTGATCAATTCCCAATCTTTGATGAGTTAAAGCAAGTTAATAAGCTTTATACAAATTTTCCGTCAACAACTGCGACCAGTCTTTCTACCTTAGGAACTGGAGTGCTTCCTGGTGTTCACGGCATGCTTGGTTACACCGTAAGAGTTCCCAGAAGTGATAATCGATTGTTAAATGCACTTAAGTGGGATGAACGGGTAGATCCGGTGATGTGGCAAAAAGTTCCAACACTCTTTGAACGTGCAGATTTAGCCGGTGTATCAGTGACACATGTTGCAGCTAAACGGTATGAAGGAAGTGGTTTCACTCAAGCAGCACTACGGGGTGCAAAGTATGTTGGCGCAAATGGAGTTGATGAGATGGCAACTGCAGTAT
>CANLHE010000109.1 GCA_947490605.1 Actinomycetota bacterium | reverse complement strand
AGCAACATAGAAACGATTAGCAGCCGTACATGCTGCGCCACCATTGCGCATTTTGGCCAGCATTGCGCCACTTACCGCATCATCAACATTTGCATCTGCTAAAACTAAAAATGGTGCATTACCACCTAACTCCATTGAGGTGCGAATTACTCGATCTGCTGCCTCTTTTAATAAAACTCTTCCTACCTCAGTTGAGCCGGTAAATGAAAGGTTTACAACTCTTGGATCTTTTAATATCTTGGCAATTGCCGGCCCTGATGGCACTGGCAAAATTAAGTTAACTACGCCAGCTGGTACACCAGCTCTTTCTAAGATTTCCACGATTGCAATTGCAGTAAGTGGAGTTTCACCGGCCGGCTTTAAAATCACTGTGCAACCAGCAGCTAATGCTGGGCCAATTTTTCTAGTTGCCATTGCAGCTGGAAAATTCCATGGAGTAATTAAAAGTGAAACACCGATTGGTTGTTTAGTAACTAAAATTCTTTTATCTCCGGCAGGTGCCATTCTAAACTCGCCATTGATGCGAACTGCTTCCTCGGCAAACCAGCGGAAGAATTCTGCGGCATATAAAATCTCACCCTTGGCATCACTTAATACTTTGCCATTTTCTTTAGAGATAATTTCTGCAAGTCGGTCAGACTCTGCCACCATAATTTCAAATGCTTTGCGCAATATTTCAGCGCGAACACGAGGTGCGGTCTTTGACCAAGTTTTAAATGCTTTTGCTGCTGCACCTACTGCTTGTGCGCACTCTTTATCTGATGCCACCTGCACATTAGCAATAACTGATTCATCACTTGGATCTGTAACTGGCATAGTGGATGTGCCATCAATCCATTTGCCATCAATATAAAGCTGCGTCTTTAACTGCATAAAGATAAGCATACGGCTATGGCGTGTGCTTAAAAAGTGGCACATAAAAACAGGCGTATACTTAGTGCCTAACTTCTCATTGGAGTGTGTTTTTAATTGCCTAATTCATGGAGTGATAACGCACCGGCACCAAAGGTGCTGGCCGAACATGCTCATCTAAAAGATCCGCTTTCCTACAAAATTAAACGTAAATTTTTAGGCAATCCGCTAAATCGTCACACATTAAGCCATCAAAGATTAGGTAAACGTTACGGATTAGGAATTTTATCTTCTGACTGTATTTCTTCCTCTGCCTACGGATCAGAACAGATTCTCCTAGCGCTAGTGCCAGCCTTTGGAATTGCCGCTTTTGCAATGTTAATGCCGATGACGGCAATAGTTTTAATAATTTTATTAATTGTTACTTTGTCTTATCGAAATGTAATTACGGTTTACACCAAAGTTGGTGGGGCATACAACGTTTCAAGAGATAACTTTGGACCGGTAGCTGCCCAAGTGGCAGCTGTTGCGTTAATGCTTGATTACATTGTTACCTTAGCGATTCAGTCAGCCGCAGGGGTTGCAGCAATTATCTCTACATTCCCAGAGCTTGATCCTTGGAAGATTCATATGACCTTAGCGGTGATTGTGCTTTTAACTTATGGAAATTTACGTGGCGTTAAAGAGGCTGGAAAAGCATTTGCACTGCCAACCTATCTTTTCGTTGGCGCAATGGCAGTGGTATTTATTATTGGCATTTACCGTGAGCTAACTGGTGGATTAGTTATGTTAGATGTTAATCAACCAGGGGCAGTGCCAATTGGCGAGTCACAAGGTTTGTTAAGTTTTGCGGCAATATTTATTTTACTTCGCGCTTTTGCAAATGGTGGATCATCTTTGACTGGCCTGGAAGCAATTTCAGATGGAGTGGCATTATTTAAAGAACCAGAACATGTTAATGCTAGAAAAACTCTAGTAATAATGAGTTGTATTTTAGGATCCTTAGTTTTAGGTGTTTCATACTTTGCTCACAAAATACATGCCGTGCCATATGAATCTGGTACACCAACTGTTATTTCTCAAATTGCTAAAACTATTTTAGGCGATAGCGCATTTGGCAGCGCCTTCTTTATTCTCGTTCAGGCAGCAACGATGTTGATCTTATTTGCTGGTGCAAACACTACTTATAGCGCTTTTCCAATCTTGGTTAACTTCGTAGCTAATGATGGCTACCTACCAAGCTGGCTAACCAAGCGTGGACACAGACTTAATTTCTCAAACGGCATTATGTTGTTAACTGTTG
Organism: Actinomycetota bacterium; assembly: GCA_947490605.1. The sequence goes on along the minus strand of CANLHE010000109.1, from coordinate 1,279 downwards.
TTGCGATGGTTTTAGTAGTTGGAACCGGTGCATCAGTTGAAGCCTTAGTTGCATTTTACGCACTCGGCGTATTTACAGCTTTTACATTAACCGGCTTTGGTATGGCAAAACATGCCACTACTCATAGAGATAAAGGCTGGCGCTATAAGTTTGTTATTAATGGTTTATCTGGATTTATTTCACTAGTTGTTGTAATAATCTTTGCAGTTGTTAAATTTACAGAAGGTGCCTGGATCGTAATAGTAATTACTCCGATATTAGTAGCGATATTTTTAAGACTTCGTCGTCAATACGCGCAAGAACAAGGTGCGTTAAATATTACGGTACAAAACTCCCGCGCTACCTCAATTACTAGACATGATGTAACAGTATTAATTGATAGCTTTGATTTAGCAACAATTGGTGCGATTCGATACGCCAGGTCTCTAAATCCAAGAAACCTATCTGCCGTTCACTTTGTAATTGATGATCGCCGGGCTGAGGCAATCAGTAAAGAGTGGGCAAAGAATGCAGCGTGCTCTGATGTGCCACTTGAGTTAATAGATTGTCCAGATCGCCGGCTTGCAAACGCTGCAGTTGATTACGCAGTTAGAGCTACCGCATCTCCTGATGTTGAATTAACTCTTTTATTACCACGCCGTTCTTACTCAAAATTCTTAGGCTGGTTACTACATGATCAGACCGCTGAAAGTATTGCTAGCCCAATTTCACAACTAGAAAGAGTTGTAGCAACAATCGTTCCCTTTGATGTTGAGAAAATTATCTCCGGCCAAGCTGTACTAGTTCATCCAGAACATAAAAAGAGTGAGGTAAAGACAGAAACGCCAGCACGCACTCAGAGCGCATTTACAAAAGTCCCAAGCATTGATTTAGATAAAAAAGCTGCACCAGTTAGCCATTACGCTGAAAATATCTTGCCAATTGGAAATATCACCTGGCGCAAACGTGCTCAGGTTCAGGGCCGAGTTAACTCGATTAAATCAGCGCCTTCTAATGCATCTCCATCTGTTGAGGTTGAAGTCTGGGATGAAACTGGCGGAGTTACATTGCAATTCTTAGGTCGTCGTGAAATTACCGGTCTTGAAGTTGGCGCCCAATTACGCGCTGAAGGTATGGTGGGTGAAAATAATGGTCAGTTAATTATTTTAAATCCATCTTATGAGATTGTTATTTAGCGCTTAGTATTAAAAAAATCCTTTAAAACCTCACTGCACTCTTTTTCCATAATTCCAGTAATAACCTCCACCTTGGTTAGAGCTCTTGGATCACGAATTACATC
>CANLHE010000108.1 GCA_947490605.1 Actinomycetota bacterium | reverse complement strand
TGCATGAGTTAGGCCGTGGCTACCTTAAGTACGGGCATGAGTTTATTTATATTGTGCCAGGCCCTCGGTATATGAAAGAGCAGACACCTTTTGGCTTAAAGATCTCACTTCCTAGCTTTACCTTGCCAGCCAGTGGTGGGTATCAGATCATTCGTAGCAATAAACAACTATTAAACCTACTTGAGTTTTTAAACCCAGATCGGATTGAAGTATCTGATCGCTTTACCCTGCTTAAGGTTGGCCGGTGGGCTAAGCAACATAAGGTTGCCAGCTTGGTCTTCTCACATGAGACCTTAAATGGATTGGTAAGAAAGTACGCACCATTTGTGCCAGCTTCGATTAGAGATAAGTTTGTTAATTGGCACAACGCAAAGCTCGCTGCCACCTTTGACAATGTGATTGCCACAACTGATTTTGCTGCAGCTGAGTTTGTTCGGATTAAAACAAATAATCTACGCAAGGTCGCATTAGGGGTTGATTTAATTGGATTTAATCCTGAAAATAGAAATTATAAGTTAAGAAAAGAATTACTTAAGGGCGCTGAGTTTTTATTAGTTCATTGCGGCCGAATGTCACCAGAAAAACAGCCAGAGCGAAGTGTGCAGGCGTTAGCTGAGTTAATAAAGCGTGGTGTAAATGCCCGATTAATTATTGTTGGCGGCGGCCCACTTTGGAATAAAGTAAGAAAGCAAAGCACTGGATTACCGGTTGACATGGTTGGCTACATCGCAAGTCGGCAAAAGGTTGCTGGTTACTTAGCAGCGGCAGATCTTGCAATTGCACCCGGCCCACTTGAAACTTTTTGTTTATCAGCACTTGAATCATTAGCAAGTGGAACGCCAGTTGTTGCTTCAAAATCTAGTGCAGTTGGTGAAATACTTAATATTAATTCAATTAAGGCAGCTGGCGCAGTCGCATCTGATGATGGCCTCTCCTTTGCAAATGAAATTATTAAACTGCTAAATAGAGGTGGCTTACGTAAAATAGCAAGAAATCAAGCTGAGCAATTTTCATGGGCGAATACCATTGATGCGATGTTAGATATTCATGGTGCTAAACAACCAATGGTGACAACCAAACGTAGGTTGAAGGCGGCCTAAATATGGAGATCGTCCGAGCCCACCCAACATTTGTGGTCTTAGGCGACAGCGCAGCTTATGGAACTGGCGATGAGATTAACCCGGGCAACTTTCGCGGTTGGGCTGGATTTATTTCAGAAGCATTCCAAGATGGTTGTGATTACTACAACTACGCCCGTCCTGGTGCAAAATCATCAGAGGTTTTAGCAGTTCAATTACCTAAAGCACTTCGTCAAAATCCAGATATTTGCGCGGTAATTGTTGGTGGCAATGACATGCTACGAAATGGTTTTGATCCAGTCTTGTTATATAAAAACTTGCGCAACTGCTGTGAGCAATTACTTGCAATGGGCAGTGAGGTAATTATGGTTGAACTACATGATCCAAATCAGTTGCTAAAACTACCTAGATTGATGCAACGGGTGTTAAGCAGAAGAGTTAATGCGGTAAATGTGGTTTATCGTAAGGTGGCTGCTGAGTTTGATATCGTCACTGTGAAAACTAGAAAGATTGATGGCGTTCATAACCGAAGTAATTGGCACATTGACCGGATGCACCCAGGCCCGGTTGGGCATTTCATGCTGGCTCGCAATATTGCCGAGCAACTACGCCGTCGTGGATGGGCAATCTCATTACCGGCAAAGTTATCGGTAACTCAAAAGAGTCGGGCTGAGAAAATTAAGTGGATGCTGCGAAATGGCACCCCCTGGTTTTTTAAGCGAAGTGTGGATCTACTGCCCGCAGCATTGATTTTGATGGCCTTTGAGTTTTGTAAAGTAATCCTTGAAACAATTAATCCAGAGCGTAAAAATACTGGATTAGCATTTTTATATCAGATTGAATCAGACCCAGCAAAAATTGAGTTTTTAAAAGCTAGTTAATTACTTAGTTTTAAAGCTTGCAGATAACGTAACGTTAACTGTTTTTTCAATTGTTGAAACATCATAAACACCGCCGGCGGCGCGATCTAGTGAGTTCTTAGTTGTTACCTGAGTTGGTCCAGATGAAACTGAAAGAAGTCCGCCAACCTCTCCGCCCACTGCTTCCGTGATCGCCTTTGCCCGAGCTTGGGCATCCTTCATTGCAGCAGCTAATAATTTAGCGCGCATCGAATCTAAAGTTGAAAGGTAGTATGCAGGTCCGTAGTTACCAACATTTACACCAGTTGCAAGTAATTCACCGATGTTATTACTTAGCTTTGCAACTAAGGCAACATCTTTAGTTCTAACTGTTACGGTGCGATAAGCCTGGTAGGAAAGAATGCGGCCAGTTTGGTTACCATTTATATACTCCATAATGGCATTGCTATTAATTGGGCCTAGCTCAATCTGATCTTCAGTAATTCCGCCAGTTATTAAATACTTCTTTAGAGCATCTGCGCTGGTATCAATTTTGCCAACTGATGAGGCTAAGGTTTTTTGAGATTCATTTAAATTCAAAGTCCAAACTGCATTATCAGCGGTTGCATTCTCAGAGGCGGTTCCTGTTACGGTAATTGCATTTCCAGCTCTTGCAGCTAATCCGCCGCCAACCTTATAAAGTCCAAGTGTTAAGCCAGAGGATAAAATCGCAGCAGCTAGTACTGATGCAGCAAATTTAATCCGATCACTTGCTTCAAAGTTCATACCGTTATCTTATCCACTTTTACTTACCGAATCTAACATTCCCGATGCGAGCGCGATTCGATATGGCTCAAGTTCAATATCCCAGTTAACCCCCAGCGCATTTTCAAGATTGGCTTGAAGTTTTTCATAACTTAAAGAGTTTTTTAAGATGGAGTTAATCTGATTTTCATTAAGTACTACATCTCCATTAGTGGTAGCACTCACTTGGTGAAGACCGAGCTCAGGGGTTGCACGATAAAAAGTTGTATCTTGGGTATTTTTATTTATCTCACGCAGCTCAAATCTGATGTAGTGCCAAGCTTTTAACGCCGCAGCTAACTTTGCCGCAATTGGTAATTGGCTTTTGTACTCAAACTCCATCGCTTTAGAGCCGGGGTTTAATGGTTGATTGACCCAGGACAATGAAACTACCTGGCCAACTGCTTGATTTATCGCCCACTCAATATGTTGGATGAGTGCGCCTGGGGTTGAATAAATAAGTATTCGCCCAGCGTAATTTGCTGACTTACTCACTAGTACCTGCCTTTAGATCACTCGGTGTGACCTTCCCCAGCCCACCAGCGCTTTATGCAGTAAGAGATTTATACATCTCTTTTCGCAATTAGCCAATAGCAGGTTAGACTTTAGGCAGTCCGACGCTTGGCAGTACCCGCTCTACGGTTTGTTGATTGGGTCTAGCTGTATAAGAAGAAAGACCGGCGCTTGTTAAATTTACTAGCGTCCAACATAAC
>CANLHE010000107.1 GCA_947490605.1 Actinomycetota bacterium | reverse complement strand
CTGGTTATGTCCTTCAAACTACATTATTAATTGTGGCTGGAACATTAGTTGGCGCATCTGGCACAATCCTGACTCGCTTGATGGCAGAGGCGATGGGTCGATCTTTATTTGGAACTTTGTTTGGTGCATTTACCGCAAAAGCACAAGCAAGTACAGGAGCAGTAGATGCTCGTCCAGTTAAATCTGGTTCACCTGATGATGTTGCAATTCTTCTTAACTACGCGCAACGAGTAGTAATTGTTCCTGGCTTTGGTCTTGCAGTTGCGCAAGCTCAGCACACAGTTAGAGAGTTAGCAGATTTACTTGCATCCAAAGGCATCGAGGTTGCTTATGGAATTCACCCGGTTGCAGGTCGTATGCCAGGACATATGAATGTTTTACTTGCTGAAGCAAATGTTCCATATGAACAATTAGTTGAGATGGAAGAGATAAATCCAACCTTCCCGCAAACCGATGTTGTATTAGTTGTTGGTGCAAATGATGTGGTTAATCCAGCAGCAAAGACCACACCTGGTTGCCCAATTTATGGCATGCCGATTTTAGATGTTGCTCTAGCAGGCAATGTGATCTTCTTAAAGCGATCAATGCGCCCAGGCTTTGCTGGTATTGAAAACGAGCTTTTATATGAGGCGAAAACCACACTTTTATTTGGTGATGCGAAGGATTCGCTAACAAAAGTAGTTAGCGCCCTAAAAGCTTTGTAAGGAATAAAACTTACTTAAAATTAGTTATACAATTACTTACTTAATACAAATATTGGAGATATGTGCCAGCAATAACCGTTCGTGATATCACTGTCCTTCCGCGGGTAGTTGCTGATGCTAATTTGCGACCTCGTCGCGTAAAAAGTATTACTACCGCCCCACAAGGTCATGAGGGTGAAGGCTTTCCAGTAAGGCGAGCATTTGCTGGTGTTGATTTAGCAGATTTAGATCCATTTATTCACTTAGATCAAATGGGTGAGGTTGAGTACGCACCAGGTGAACCAAAAGGAACTCCTTGGCACCCACATCGTGGTTTTGAAACTGTTACTTACATTATTGATGGAATTTTTGATCACTATGACAACCATGGTGGCGGTGGAACTATCTCTGATGGTGACACTCAATGGATGACTGCAGGTGCTGGAATTTTGCACATTGAAACCCCACCAGAGCATTTAGTTGTTAGTGGTGGTTTATTTCATGGCTTTCAGCTTTGGGTAAATTTACCGGCGGCAAAAAAATGGTCACCACCTGCTTATCAAGATTTGCGCGCATCAGATGTTTCACTTCTTTCATCTAGTGATGGTGGCGCACTTCTTAGAGTAATTGCTGGTGAGGTTGCCGGTCATACCGGTCCTGGCACTACTCAAACTCCAATCACATTAGTTCATGCCACGCTACAACCTGGTTCTGAACTTCGCTTACCATGGAATGCTTCATACAACGCGCTAGCTTATGTGTTAAATGGTTTTGGCACAGTTGGCGATGAAAAACACCCAATTAAAACTGGTCAACTTGTTACCTATCGTGATGGTGATGTAATTGTTATTTCTGCAGATTTAAATCAAGAGTCACGTTCACCGGCTATGGATGTTTTAATCTTGGGTGGATTACCAATTAAAGAACCAGTTGCCTGGATGGGCCCATTTGTTATGAACACAAAGACTGAAGTTTTAAAAGCCTTTGATGATTTCCAAAAAGGTGTATTAGGAATTGTGCCACCTGATTGGAGTAAGAAAGTAAGGCCAGTAAGCAGGGATGGCATTGGTTATAAGTTAAGTGGAGATTTAAAGGGGGTTCATGGAACCCCGGAAGAGCTACAAGAGCGTTAAACAAAAGGGCCGAGAGTTATCTCGGCCCTTTTAGCTTTACGTTAAACCGTTGCTTTTTCTTTCTTTGAAATCTTAAGCCATGAAATAAAGCCCCAGATTACAAATGGTAAATAGATTGCATACAAGGTTCCGGTTGGGTAGTAACCATTGCTAAATGCAAATGGCACACCAACTAGATCCACTGCAACCCAGACCAGCCAGAACTCAACATAGCCTCGACTCATTCCGAAGGTTGCAAGTGCGGTTCCCGTAAATATCCAAGTATCAACTGCAAGCCAAGTGCCAGTTTGACCGAGTGATTTAAATATCTGATATGCCAGTGTGTAAAAAATAATTATGGCTGGAACTAAAATTATCTTTTCCTTTTTTGTAGTCCAGCGTGGCACAACTGGTGGAGTTCCTGGAGCACCTGACTTGCGGTGTTGATTCCAGCGAATCCAACCATAAATGCTCACAATAATTAATAGAAGATTACGACTTGCTTGGCCGTAAAAATTCTTTTCTTGATCATCTGCGCCAAAAGAGAATACTGCGCCAAGGAAAACCGTGAATAGAAGTGCATCGCCAGTTATTCCAACCGGCCAGGCAATTACCTTGCGCTTTAAACCAAGAACTGCGCTTGATAAACCAAGAAGTCCACCGATGATTTCACGATAGGTAATTGATTTACTTCCGAAGTTAATTTGTGCTTCAAACAACCATTCTAAAATGGACATGCGTTATCTCCTAGATGTTCCTTTATCCAGACTTTAACTGTCGGTCTTGGAGTTTCACCAAGTCAACCAAATGAATTTCATTTGGGTCGCGGACTTTTACCGCCGGTTCGGAATTACGCCGACCCCCGGATACATCGGTGGCAATGTTACTTCAACTGCCAACTATTTTTTATCGTTCCCGATCTCTTTAATTAGATCAAAATCACTGCTGCCAAGTTGACCTTGTGAGGCATACAACTCTAATTTTGCCCTGGTATCTTCAATATCTAAATTTCTCATAGTCAGCTGGCCAATTCGATCAGCTGGTCCAAAGGCAGCATCCTCAGTTTTCTCCATTGATAATTTCTCAGGTGAGTATGAAAGTTTTGCACCTTTTGTATTAATTATTGAGTAATCATCACCACGACGCAATCTGATTGTCACTGAACCAGTAATTGCAGATGCAACCCAGCTAGTTAATGATTGTCTAAGCATTAGCGCTTGCGGATCAAACCAACGACCTTCATATAGCAATCTTCCTAATTTACGTCCCTGCTCATGATAAGTAGCAATAGTGTCTTCGTTATGAATCGCACTTACTAAACGCTCATAAGCAATAAATAGAAGTGCCATTCCTGGTGCTTCATAGATGCCACGACTTTTTGCTTCAATAATTCGATTCTCAATTTGATCACTCATACCAAGTCCGTGACGGCCGCCAATGGCATTTGCTTCTTTAATTAGCGCCACTGAATCTTTAATTGCCTTGCCATTAATAGAAATTGGCCGACCTTGCGCAAACTCAATAGTTACATCTTCGCTATCAATTTTTACCGACTGATCCCAGAATTTCACTCCCATAATTGGTTCAACTATTTCAATATGAGAGTCTAAGTTTTCCAGTGACTTAGCCTCATGAGTTGCCCCTAATATGTTTGCATCGGTGCTGTATGCCTTCTCAGTTG
>CANLHE010000106.1 GCA_947490605.1 Actinomycetota bacterium | reverse complement strand
TATTGTGAGTAACAATTACAATACTGATGCTAGAGGCCAACTCTCTAATGGTTTCCTCAATTCGAAGTGTTGATCCTGGATCAAGAGCTGAGCAAGGCTCATCCATTAGAAGAACTTGTGGATTTACTGCAAGGGATCTGGCAATACATAAGCGCTGTTGCTGCCCACCTGATAACGCTCCGCCATACTCATCTAATCGATCTTTAACTTCATCCCAAAGACCTGCTCTTCTTAAGCAACTCTCAAGTAACTCATCTGCATTTTCAATTTTAATTTGAGCAAGTTTTAGCCCAGATAGAACATTCTCTTTAATCGTCATCGATGGGAATGGATTTGGTTTCTGAAATACCATTCCTACCTTTAATCTAATCTTTGTAACATCAACTCCTGGGTCATAAACATCTTTGCCATCTAGAATTACTTGACCAGCAAGAGCTGCAGTTGGAATAAATTCATGCATCCGGTTAAGAATTCGAATAAATGTAGATTTACCACAACCTGATGGGCCAATTAGCGCGGTTACTGTGCCAGAGAAGAAATCCATTGAGATATCTTCAAGTACATGTTTTTTACCAAACCAGGCATGAATTCCTTTTGCGGTAAGGCCAGTTAAACCAGCAATCGGCTTACCTACCTTGGCAGTTCTTGCCGCAGCAACATCTGCTAATGAATGAGTGGCAACTTTGCGATCTTGCGCTGAACTACTCTTTTGCCCACTCTCCGGCTTTCCTGTTAACTGACTCATATTTTCCTTTCGCTCATTGGGAGTTTCTGGTGAATTCTCATTACTCATTTTCTCCTACTTCCTTTAGCTGCTCCAAAGTATCTAGCCAGTGCAAAAAATATGAAGACAATAACCATTAATACAAAAACGCCCTGCCAAGCTCTACTAATAGCATTCTCACTTCCGATAAGTAGATTTTTCCAAACATAGTAAGGAAAAGCTGACATATTTCCTTGCGTAGGGTTTAAATTAATTGCATCAGCGCCACCAATTGTTAGAAGTAAGGGCGCAGTTTCACCGACTACTCGAGCTATTCCTAGAATTACCGCTGTAATTAACCCACTCCTTGCTGCTGGTATGACCACCATGGCAACTGTGCGCCACTGGGTAGCACCTAAAGCTAAACCAGCTTCACGAAGATCACTTGGAATAAGTTTTAATACCTCTTCAGAGGTTCTAGCCACAGTTGGAATCATTAAAACTGTTAACGCAAAGGCACCGGCTATGGCGCTATATGCATTTCCTAACTGCACCATCCAGACCGCGAAAATAAATAATCCAGCAACAATTGATGGCACACCACTCATTGCTTGTACGAAAAATCTAACTAGTCCAGCAAATCGACCTTTAACTTCAACTATATAAAGCGCGGTTAAAATACCAATTGGTGTGGAGAGCACGGTTGCAAAGGTAACGATGTAGGCAGTTCCAATCACCGCATGTATTAATCCACCCTCAGTTAGTTCAGATTCTGAGGCTGTTTGTGACATATCTTGAGTGAACATTGCACCTGGTGATAATTGTGAAGCACCTAATCTGATAATTTCATATAAAACTGAAGCTAAAGCGATAATGACAAATGATGCCGCAATATAAACCAATACTGTGGTGGAGGAATTTACCGCAGCCTTACGATCTTTTTTGATCCAGCTAACTGCTGTAGCAGTAATTATTGACATAAAAATTAATGTCAAAGCAAATCCTAATTTACCTTTTAATGGTGAAAAGCCAACAATTGCCAAGGTTGCAACAACTGTAAATAACGCCCCTAGTAAATCAGTAATTAAGTCTTTTGGAGTTAGTTTCCAAGGATGCTCTGGCTTAACCAGCAAGGTAGTTTGGCTCATTTTTACTCTCTCGCCGTCTTATTAATAATAGCGTTGGCTAGAAAGTTAACCGCTAAGGTAACTAAAAATAGAACAAAGCCGGCTGCCATTAATGCTTGTAATTCAACTCGATCAGCTTCCCCGAATTTATTAACGATCATAGATGCCACTGACCCACCAGCGCTTAGTAAAACTTCAATTCGAATGTCATAAACTAAGTTAAGTACTGTGTAAACAGCAACTGTTTCACCAAGGGCTCGGCCTAAACCAAGCATGGCGCCACCAATCACACCACCGCGACCATAAGGAATTACCACCGCTTTAATCATTGACCACTTAGTAGCACCTAGTGCGTAGGCTGCCTGAATTCGCTCTAGCGGAGTTTGTGCAAATACTTCCCGTGCTACCGCTGTCACGATTGGTGTAATCATGATTGCTAACACTAAGCCTGCAATAAAAGGTGATCTGGTAAATACTGGTGCTGGCATATCAAAGAATGGAATAAAGCTAAAGTACTTGTGAATTAATTTAGCCCAGTACTCTGCATGCGGCATTAAAACAAAGTAACCCCATAATCCGTAAACAATTGATGGGATTGCTGCCATTACATCAACTACTACCACCATTGGTTTTTTTAGCCACTGCGGTGCGTAATAAGATAAAAACAATGCGGTACCAACTGCAATTGGCACACCCATAATCATCGCTAAAATTCCAGTAACAATTGTTCCGTAAAGCATTGCGCCAACTCCATAAGCTGCAGGTTGACCTTCCTCCGGTATGGCGTCCACCCAATCAAAGCCAGTTATGAATCCCAGGCCAGCTGCTCGTATTGCTTCAAAGCCGTTATAAACTAAGAAAAATCCAATTAAACCTAAAAGTGCTAATGAAAATAAGCCACCAGATGTAACTACACCCCTAAATACTTTGTCAGTAAATCTTGGCTCAGTAGTAATTACTCTAGGCGCCGGTGTTGATTTTGGCGCAGCAACGGTTGTACTCACAGGGCGATAATGCTAGGTAAGTGAGTGGGTAAAGGAGATATGAGGTAAAACTAAGGTGAACTAAAGGTGAACTAGTTAGGCAGCTGAACCCAATAGGCTTAACCCATATGAGCGCTGATCTTCCAAACATAATCTGGGTCGATTGTGAGATGACCGGGCTAGATATTCAAAATGATGCCCTAGTTGAGATTGCCGTCCTGGTAACTGATGCCCAACTAAATGTATTAGGCACCGGAGTAGATCTAGTAATTAAGTGTGATCCGGAGAAATTAGCTAACATGCAACAGGTTGTAATAGATATGCATACAAGCTCTGGACTTATTAAAGAGATCCCAAATGGGACAACTTTAGATAAAGCAGATGAGGCGATCATCGCCTATCTAAAAAAATACGCACCTGTCGAAGGTAAATCACCACTGGCTGGTAACTCTGTCTATGTTGATCGAGCCTTTATCGCTAGAGATCTACCCCTATTAAATAAGTATCTGCATTATCGAACTATTGATGTCTCAACCATTAAAGAGTTAGCAAGAAGATGGCACCCTAAAACCTACTTCTCAGCCCCTGCTAAAGATGGAAATCATCGAGCACTCGGTGATATCCGAGACTCAATTGCAGAGCTTGATTACTACCGCAGCGCAATATTTCTTC
>CANLHE010000105.1 GCA_947490605.1 Actinomycetota bacterium | reverse complement strand
GGCGCATCTCAACTAATGATGCAGGTAAGAAACCACGAAGTCCGATGTCAACAATTAAGCCACCTTTAACAACTTCAATAACAATTCCTTTTACAACTTCATCGCGCTCTTTCTTTCCTTCAACATCTCCCCATGCTTGCTCGTATTGGGCACGCTTCTTAGAAAGAATTAAACGACCTTCTTTGTCTTCTTTCTGTAGAACTAAAGCTTCAATTCGATCTCCAACTTTTACTAGTTCGCTAGGAGCCACATCATGGCGAATAGACAACTCGCGGGATGGAATTACACCTTCTGTTTTATATCCAATATCAAGTAGTACTTCTTCGCGATCGATTTGAACAACAATTCCTGAGACTAAGTCTCCGTCGTTAAAATTTTTGATTGTGCCTTCGATAGCGGCTAAAAAATCTTCTGCAGATCCAACATCATTTACAGCAATTTGAGAGGGGGTCATTAGGTAGGTGTACTCCGGGGGTAAAACAACTAGTAGGGACAGGGACGGGCAAGGTTACTTTCGATTACACCTGGTGGTCAAACTGATTCGGTCTAGGATGAGCAAATGAGCAGATATTCGCAAGTTTTAAGTAATAAATCTGGACAATACCTGCTTATTAGCTCTTTTCCGGCGCGGATGGCATATGGAATGATCTCTTTGAGCATTTTCTTTATGGTGCAGCAATCTACAGGTTCAATTGCAATTGCTGGTCTTGCTACTGGAGTAAATGGAATAACTGGAGCAACTACTGCTGGATTACGTGGAACCCTAATAGATAGATTTGGTATGAAAATTCCACTGCGATTCTTCGCACCGAGTTATGCACTTTTAATATTACTTTTTTCAACTGGATCATCGAAGGCTGAACTTGTAATTTTTGCCGCAGTTTTAGGATTTTCTGCTCCCCCTATAAATCTTTCAATTCGACCACTTTGGAAAGTTACTGTGCCTGCTAGCCAAATTCGTACTGCATATGCAATTGATACTGCAGTTATGAACTCTGTAGGAGTTTTTGGCCCATTAATCGCAACTACTGTCTCATTAAATTACAGCCCTCAAGCATCACTTCAAATCTGCTCATTGTTAATATTTATTGGTGGTGTCGGTCTATCGTTGTCACCTCAGCTTAAGACATGGAAACCAGAGAGAAAAAGTTCATCGGATCTCGCAGTTTGGCGAACACCTGCTATGCAATTACTTATGTTTGAAGGTGTTTTTATTGGCTTAGGTACGGGCGCATTTGAAATTGCCATACCCGCCTTCACAACATTAGAAAATATTCCGCACCAAGTGGGAGTAATTTTTGCTGTTATGGCGGCCGGAAATGTTGTAGGCGGATTAGTTGCCGCGATGGTCTCCAAGAGAACTTCTTCCTTTGCGGCTTTTAAGAGGTTGTATTTATTCTGGTTCATTTTTTCTCTACCTCTGGCATTTACATACCCAACTTGGTCAATGATGATAGTTACGGCAGCAATGAGTCTTATGGTTGGTGGATTGCAAGTTTTTTACTTAGAAATTAGTGAAGCTGTAAGACCAAAAGGAACCGCAGTTGCTGCCCTTGGTTGGTTATGGACAGTAGAAGGAACTTTTACCTCACTTGGGGTAGCTCTTGGTGGTTTTATCTCCGAGCACTACTCACCAAGATACTGCCTTGCATTAACCACAATATGCGTTGGGATGGGTTACTTAGTTATGAGGAGTGGGTCTGGATTATTAAAAGCTGCTGATCGAATTCCAACTGAAGAAGAGGATATTGACGCGCTAAGTGCAAATTTAGATACAAATAAATAATTAGTGCGCGGCTAAATCCCAACTTTTACCAAATCCAATATTTACATCCAGTGGCACATTTAATTTATAAGCTTTAGACATCCGATCTCTCACTATCTTCTCAAGTAAGTCTTTTTCGCCAGGCCATACTTCTAGAATTAGTTCGTCATGAACTTGTAGCAATAATCTAGATTTTAGATTTGCTTCACTGATTGACTCTTGAACATGAAGCATTGCTATTTTTATTATGTCTGCAGCAGAACCCTGAATCGGAGCATTTAAAGCAGCCCGCTCGGCAATCTCTCTACGCTGCCGATTCTCATGATTCAACTCTGGTAAATATCTTCTGCGACCCAAGATCGTTTCGGTATAACCCTTTTCCCGTGCGGTAACAACAACTGTTTTCAAGTAATCTCTAATGCCGCCAAACCTTTCAAAATATTTAGCCATTAGTTCACTTGCAGAAGCTGGATCAATATCTAATGTTTGAGCAAGGCCAAAGGAGGAAAGGCCATAAGCCAACCCATATGACATTGCCTTAATGGTTCTTCGCATTTCTGCATCAACCTCATTTGCTTTAACTCCAAAAACAAGTGAAGCAACTGTTGAATGTAAATCCTCCCCTGATTCAAATGCGGCAATTAATCCTTTATCTTCAGATAAATGTGCCATGATGCGCATTTCAATTTGGCTGTAATCAGCTGTCAAAAGATCAGTAAATGGAGCCTGTGCAATAAAACAATCTCTAATTTGCCTACCTTCATCTGTTCTAATTGGAATATTTTGAAGGTTTGGATCGGTAGATGATAGCCGTCCGGTTGCGGCCACAGTCTGCTGAAAATTTGTGTGAATGCGACCATCTTGATCAGTTGCTTTGATTAAACCATCGATAGTTGTGAGTAATTTTCCAGCTTCACGAATTCTTAAAAGGTGCTTAAGAAGTGGATGCTTTGTCTTAGTAGCCAACCATTCCAAGCTTTCAGCATCTGTTGTAAAACCCGTCTTTATTTTCTTAGTTTTTGGCAATTTCAGTTCATCAAAGAGAACCACTTGAAGTTGTTTAGGTGAACCTACATTAAATTCGTGTCCGGCTTCCTTATAAGCACCGGCTGTTTCATCTGTGACAATCTTCGAAAAATACTTCGATAACTGTGACAATTTATCCTCATCAACAGCAATTCCTGTTTCCTCCATCTTAGAAAGCAAAACTAAGGTAGGTTGCTCCAAGTTCCGATAAAGATCAGCCATAGATTTAGATTTGATCTCAAGTGCAAGCTCTTTTTGCAGAGTAAATATCCAAGAAGCACTCTTTGGATCAAAGGCTGAAAATAGATCATCGCTAGTACTTGAAACACCCAACAATCGCTCCGCGAGATCAATAAGATCAAGATTTCTACTACCAGGATTAATTAGATATGCCAGAAGCTCAATATCTGCAGTAAGTCCTGCCATGTTAAGTTTTTTAATCGGATATTTTGCGCCATGAACATACTTTGGAATATCAGGATCTGAGATCCAATCGCCAATTTTATTCTCACTAATGCTGAAGACTTCGCTCTCACTGGTTGCCACAGAATAAGAACTAAGGATCCCATCTAATACATCAAATGAAATAGCGATAGGGTCTTTTCTATCTTTAAGAATTGTGTCTAATTTCTTTGAATCAAGTTTAGTGACACTAATTAAAATCTCTTTAGACTCACTACCACCAATTTGTGGCAGGGATTTAAT
>CANLHE010000104.1 GCA_947490605.1 Actinomycetota bacterium | reverse complement strand
CACCTTCAGCATCAAGACCAATTACAAAACAACCAGCTTTCTTCGCATCTTCAATTGATCTAACTAGGTTTGTTACTTGTGAGATCGGCATACGAGCGGCAGCACCAGCGGATGCTTTCCAAGCAGAGCCAGTCATTGACGCGTTACGACGCTCTGGAATTACGACGCCATCTGCGCCAAAGGCGGCAGCGGATCTAACAACTGCGCCAAGGTTATGTGGATCGGTAATGCCATCTAAACCAATTAACATCATTGGTTTTTTTGCATTACTAATCAACTTATCAAACTCTGTGTAATTAAATGGCTTAATAACCAACGCAATACCTTGATGATTAGCACTTCCAGTTAGATCATCAAGTG
Organism: Actinomycetota bacterium; assembly: GCA_947490605.1. Next base: position 3,143 of record CANLHE010000104.1, on the reverse strand, counting down.
CTCTGCGTGGTAACTCTTTAATTGGTAGATCTGAATTCTTTGCCAGACGAATTGCTTCAGATATTTTCTCATCAATTTCAACCTTGATTGCAACAACTAACTCTTTAGCTGGAACCTTTGCGCGTAATGCTTCAACAACACTGTTCTTACCCGCTACTGCATCTTGAGCAGATTGGCGTCGATCAAATCTTTTTTCAGGGCGATCGCCTCTTCTATCTTCTCGTTTCATCTCACGATCATTAACTCTTACCGGTTTTTTAAATACTATTCGATCATCACGCTTTTCAGGTCGACGATCAGTGCGTTTTTCCGGACGACGATCACTACGTTTTTCAGGTCTGCGGTCAGTACGTTTTTCTGGGCGACGTTCTTCACGTTTTTCACTTCGACGATCATCACTGCGACCATCTCTCTTTGCAGGACGAGCACTATTAGATCGTTCGACTTTTTTACTACCGCCACGTGAAAAGGATTTAGGTCCCTTGGGACGATCTTTACGTGCTTTACCTGGTTTCATTAATAACTCCACCTTGGACCATTGGATGTATCTTCAACTGTAACGCCTAATGCAGCGATCTGATCACGTATTTGATCAGCAGCGGCAAAATCTTTTCGCACTCTTGCTGCCTCACGTTGTTCTAGCGCAAGTTTTATCAATCCATCCATCGCTAAATCATTTGATTTACTGCTTGCAAAGGCTTCATCCTTTGGATCACAACCTAGAATTGAAAGTGCGCCTCTAATCTCACCAGCTGTTTTAGCTAATACTTTCTTATCTTCTCCTGCAGAATTTCCAATTCGCATGCTCTCTGAAATAAAGGCCAAACCTAGTGGAACCGCTAAATCATCATTCATAGCTGCTGCAAACTCATCAGCAATTAAAACTTCTGGCTCTTTTCCTAAAACACTCTCGGCCCTACTTAAGAAAGCTTCAATTCGCTTAAATGCAGTTGCGGATTCTGCTAACGCCTCAAATGAAAACTCAAGCATGCTTCGATAATGGGCACTGCCTAAATACCAGCGTAATTCAATACCGCGTACTTTCTTTAAGATTTCCACTACCTGCAGTGAATTACCAAGTGATTTACTCATCTTCTCACCACTAGTTGTTACCCACGCGTTGTGCATCCAAGTATTTGCAAACTTATAACCAGCTGCATTTGATTGCGCTATTTCATTTTCATGGTGCGGGAAAATTAAATCCAGGCCGCCGCCATGAATATCAAATGCTTCACCTAAATATGCATGTGCCATAGCAGAGCACTCAAGATGCCAACCAGGTCGACCTGGCCCCCATGGTGTTGGCCATGATGGATCTCCTGCTTTAGCAGCTTTCCATAATGCAAAATCTCTTGGATCTTTTTTGTGTGTTGAATCTGAATCCTCACTTGATAGTAAATCATCTAACTTCTGATTAGAAAGCGTTAAATACTCTTTTAATTTTCTAACCTCAAGATAAACATCACCATTGCCAGGTGCGTAGGCTGAACCGTTATCAATTAACTTTTGCATCAACTCAATCATTTGAGTGATATGACCAGTAGCTCTTGGTTCATAACTTGGTGGCAAAACATTTAAAGCGTTGTAGGCATCGGTAAATGCTCGCTCATACTTCATTGCTACCTGCCACCATGGAATCTCTTCATGGACAGCTTTATGCAAAATCTTGTCATCAATATCGGTCACATTTCTAACAAAGGTGACGTTAAAACCAGATGCAATTAACCAGCGGCGCAAAATATCAAAGTTAACACCACTTCTAATATGACCAATGTGTGGAGGTGCCTGCACGGTGGCGCCACAGAGATAGATCCCAACTTCACCTTTTTTTATTGATTTAAATGGAGCAACAGTTCTGCTCTTGGTGTCATAAAGATTAAGGGCGCTCATTGTTTAATTTTACCTTTACGCGCTAACTAATAATGCAGTTGCAATCGCCGATAAGCCTTTACCTTCACCGGTAAAGCCCAAACCATCAGTTGATGTGGCAGAGACAGAGACAATCGCGTCACCTAATGCAGCAGATAACGCCGCAATCGCTTCAGCTCTACGAGGTGCAATCTTTGGTTTATTTCCAACAATCTGCACTGAGACATTTTCAATTACAAAACCTGCAGCTTTAACCTTCGCTAATGTTTCACTAAGCATCTGGGTGCCAGAAGCACCTGCATATTTAGCATCTGAGACACCAAAATTACTTCCTAAATCACCAAGGGATGCGGCTGATAAAAGTGCGTCACAGATTGCATGGGCTGCCACATCAGCATCTGAGTGACCATCTAAACCAACCTCACCATCCCAAATAAGCCCTGCTAAAGATAGTTTTCTATTTTTATCACTACTAAATGCATGAGCATCGCTGCCAATGCCAACTCTGATTTGTTTTTGGGTATTTGGCAAAAGGATTCCAGTAGCAGTTGCAAGATCTGATTTGTTTGTAATTTTAAGAGCGCGCTCTTCACCAGCAATTACCTTCACCGCAACACCTAATGCTTCAACTAACGCCGCATCATCGGTTGCATCATCTGATGCCTCATGAGCTCTGGCCAATACTGATCTAGTAAACCCTTGTGGTGTTTGCACAGCGCGAAGTGATGATCGATTTAGAGTATTTCTAACATAACCACTTGCATCAACCTCTTTAACAGTGTCAATCAGATCAAGTGCTGGAATTACCGCTTGCTCACCTTTAACTAATTGCTCAACTACAGATCTAGCAAGTGATGTGGTGGCAAGGGATCTGGCTGCATCATGAACTAATACATACTCATAATTATTTGGAATCTGGGCAAGTGCTAAACGAATACTGTCACTTCGCAATATGCCGCCAGTAATAATAGTTACTTGATCACCTAAAACCTTACGAAACTCATCTTCAAATCCAGCTGGTGCGGTAACGATTAATAGTTGCGCAACTGGGGCGAGGGATGAAACAGCATGTTCTACTAAAGTTTTATCAACTAATTTAACAAGTGCTTTTGGAAGGTTTGCACCTAATCTATTTCCAGCACCTGCTCCTGCAATTATTGCGGCAGTTTTATTAATCATGACAGTTAGTTACTGCCAATTAAGAGGCGAGTACCTCATCTAGCAATGTTGCAGCCTTTTCTTCATCTGTTCGCTCAGCAAGAGCTAACTCTGAA
>CANLHE010000103.1 GCA_947490605.1 Actinomycetota bacterium | reverse complement strand
CCACCGACTTTGGCCGCAGAATCAATAATGGCTGTTGGCTTAAGATTTTTTATAAATTCAAAAGCTTTATCTCGATCTAGTAAGTCAACATCTTTACTAGATATGCCAATAACATCTTGATTTAATCCCTTGAGCTGTCTGACAATTGCTGAGCCGACTAAACCAGAACCGCCAGCTACCAAAATTGTCATGGGCTTAGCCTAGCGTTAGATTTTTAAAACTCAGCCGCAACCAACTCTGCAATCTGAGCAGTATTAAGCGCTGCACCCTTTCGCAGATTATCACCGCAAACAAATAGATCTATTGCATTTGGATCATCAAGTGATTTTCTAACCCGGCCTACCCAAGTTGGATCTGTGCCAACAACATCTGCTGGGGTTGGAAACTTATAGTTTTCTGGATCATCAACTAATTCAACACCTGCTGCATTTCTTAATACCTCTTGAGCTACAGAGCGTGAGACTTCCTTATCAAAAATTGCATGCACAGCAAGTGAGTGAGTAGTTAAAACTGGTACGCGAACACATGTAGCAGAAACCTTAAGGTTTGCAAGACCTAATATCTTTCTAGATTCATTTCTTACTTTTAACTCCTCAGATGAGTAACCGTCTTCTTTTAACGAACCTGCCCATGGAATCACATTAAGTGCAAGTGGATCTGAAAATGGACCAAAATCTTTCACAACTTTTCTAATATCTCCGGCTTCATCACCCAAACTCTTATTTGCAACTAAATTTATTTGCTCTCGCAAAATATCTAAGCCACCTTGTCCAGCACCGGAAGCGGCCTGGTAAGAGGCAACAACTAATTCTTTTAGTCCATACTCTTTATGCAAAGCTCCCATTGCAACAATCATTGAAAGGGTGGTGCAATTCGGATTAGAGATAATTCCTTTTGGTCGGTTTTTTATCTCTTTTGGATTTACCTCTGGCACAACCAATGGCACATCTTTATCCATCCGAAACGCACCAGAGTTATCAACTACAACCGCCCCCTTACTTGCAGCAATTGGCGCCCACTCCTTAGAAACCTCATCTGGCACATCAAACATTGCAATATCAATTCCTTCAAATTCTTCAGGAGACAAAGCAACAACTGTTAACTCCTCACCGCGACAGGTAAGTTTTTTGCCGGCACTTTTTGCTGATGCAATTAATCTAATCTCACCATAGACATTTTCTCGCTTAGATAAAATATCAAGCATTACTGTGCCAACAGCCCCAGTTGCGCCAACTACAGCAAGGGAAGGTTTTTTGCTCATCGTCCACTTCCTCCATAAACAACAGCTTCAATTTGATCTGCATCTAAATCAAAGGCTGTGTGTGCTGCTTTAACACCTTTGTCTAAATCAGAGTTTCTGCAAACAATTGAGATTCGAATCTCTGAAGTTGAGATCATTTCAATGTTTACGCCAGCTTCTGAAAGACAAGCAAAGAAGGTGGCTGTAACTCCTGGATGACTTCTCATACCAGCGCCAATTAATGACAATTTACCTATCTGATCATCATATTGAATAGAAGCAAAACCGATCTCACCCTGAATGCGCTTCAAAACAGCGGTCGCGTTAGCACCTTCTGTTTTTGGCAATGTAAATGAGATATCTGTTAAGCCAGTTGCGGCTGCTGAAACATTTTGCACAATCATGTCGATGTTTATGTCAGCATCTGCTATCGCTTGAAATATTGCAGCTGCCATACCTGCCCTATCCGGCACACCAACTATGGTTACCTTTGCCTCACTTTTATCATGAGCTATTCCTGCGATTATTGCTGCTTCCATTTCGCCCCCTTCTGGATGATCCTTAACCACCCAGGTTCCTTCCTTGTTGGAAAAAGATGATCTAACATGAATTGGTAGATCAAAACGCCGTGCGTACTCAACGCAGCGAAGGTGTAACACTTTGGCACCACTTGCTGCAAGCTCTAACATCTCATCATATGTAACCGTTGATAACTTCTTAGCTGCTGGAACTACTCTTGGATCTGCTGAGAAAATTCCATCAACATCTGTATAGATCTCACATACATCTGCCTCAAGTGCTGCAGCGAGTGCCACCGCAGTTGTGTCAGATCCACCTCTACCTAAAGTAGTAATGTCATTTGTGTCCTGTGAGACTCCTTGAAATCCTGCAACAATTGCAATTGCACCTTCTTTTAGTGCCTCTTGAATTCTGCCTGGTGTCACATCAATAACTCGTGCTTTGCCGTGAGTTGATGTTGTAATAATTCCAGCTTGAGAGCCAGTAAAAGATCTAGCTTCATGACCTAAGTTTGAGATTGCCATCGCAAGCAGCGCCATAGAGATTCGCTCACCTGCTGTTAACAACATATCTAACTCACGTCCATTTGGAAGTGGGGAAACTTGATTAGCCAAATCAATCAATTCATCAGTGGTATCTCCCATGGCAGAGACCACAACTACTACTTGATGACCTGATTTCTTGGTGGCAACGATTCGGCTTGCAACCCGCTTTAGCCCCTCAGCATCGGCAACCGATGAGCCACCAAACTTCTGCACGATTAAACCCATGGCATAAGTGTGAAGGATGGACTTAGAAATTTGGGAATTATCTCAAATATTAAGACGCCTAAACATCTTAAATAATGAGATTAATCAGGTATCGTAAGACCTGCGCCCTTCAAAAGCTCTACCGAGGGTAATTTCATCTGCATATTCAAGATCTCCACCCACTGGAAGGCCAGAGGCAAGACGGGAAACTTTGATCCCTAAAGGTTTGATCAATCTAGTCAAATAGGTAGCTGTCGCCTCACCTTCCAGGTTTGGATCGGTAGCAATAATTATTTCACCAATAGTAGTTTCAGATAATCTAGTCATTAACTCTTTAATTCTTAAGTTCTCTGGCCCTACTCCATCAATTGGAGAGATCGCCCCACCTAACACATGATACGTGCCTTTAAATTCTCTAGTTTTTTCAATTGCTAATACATCTTTACTTTCTTCTACAACACAAATAGATGTTTTATCTCTTCTTGGATCCCTGCATATCTTGCATAACTCTTCCTCTGAGATATTTCCACAAATTGAACAAAACTTAACTCGCTCTTTAACTGTCTTTAAAACTTCAGCAAGACGAGTCACATCAACTCGATCTGATTGAATAATATGAAAAGCAATACGTTGAGCGCTCTTTGGGCCAACACCAGGAAGACGCCCTAGCTCATCAATTAAGTCTTGAATTATTCCTTCATACATAAATTATCAACTAAGTGAAAACTTAGTCTGACTCCTTAATAACTTTAGCGCCCAATTTACTAGCTAACAGATCAGCACCGGTGAGCATATTGGCGTCCGTTGGATCCTCATCACTTCTTGCCATGGTTGTTGTGGCAACTGTGGTATCAACTGATGCAACAATCTTTCTTCTAACCCCTGCAACCTCTTCAAAGGCATCAGATAAAATCACATCACTTTCTGATCTAACAAATGAATCACGTGCTCCGGCGTTAACAATTCCAATACTTATGCTCTCATCATCTACAGAGAGTATTTGCGCACTTGTTGCTAGTAATGACCAGGTTAGAC
>CANLHE010000102.1 GCA_947490605.1 Actinomycetota bacterium | reverse complement strand
ATCTATAAATTGCTCGAGTCAGAAAAGATAATTTAAAAGATGCTGCCGGCCTACCAAGTTCTGGAGTTTATGCGCTTCATAACGCAGTTGATGTACCAGCGTTGTTACCGACTGGCAAAGCAGCGCCTACATCAATTTCTGCTGTCCTTGAGGCTCGTGGCGACATGATTGAAAGTTCTAAATTCCAGCTACAGCAGGAAGAGGAGGAGAAGTAATGGCAATCGCTAATTATCTTTATCTTTCTGCAATTCTTTTTACAATTGGTGCAGTTGGAGTGGTCATCCGCCGCAATGCAATTGTTGTTTTTATGTGTATTGAATTAATGTTAAATGCAGCAAATCTTGCATTTGTAACCTTTGCTCGGATAAATGGAAATCTTCAAGGGCAAGTAGTTGCCTTCTTTACGATGGTCGTTGCCGCTTGTGAAGTAGTAGTAGGTCTTGCAATTATTGTGACTATCTATCGCTCTCGCCGTTCCGTATCAGTTGATGATGCAAGTTTGCTGAAAAGATGAAAATGCTAACTTCAGCTAATTTAGTTTGGTTAATCGCACTCCCATTATTTAGTTCGGCAATTCTTTTACTAGCTGGCAAGCGCGCTAACTCTTGGGGCCATGTAATGGCGACCATTGTTTCAGCATCTGTTTTCACAATCGGGGTTGTTGAGTTCATTGCGATGCAGTCAAGATCTGATGAAAATCGAGCAGTAACACAGAATCTATTTACCTGGATTTCTGTCGGCTCCCTTAACGTTAATGCTTCATTATTGCTAGATCAACTATCTATCTGTTTCGTACTGTTAATTACTGGGGTTGGCACATTAATCCATATTTATTCTATTGCTTACATGTCACATGATCTAGATCGCCGCAGATTTTTTGCCTACCTAAATCTGTTTATCGCAGCAATGCTCTTATTAGTACTTGGAGACTCCTATTTAAATCTTTATGTGGGCTGGGAAGGTGTTGGCCTTGCTTCCTACCTACTGATTGGTTTTTGGAATCAAAAACCGGCATACGCAACAGCCGCAAAAAAAGCTTTTGTGGCAAACCGAGTTGGCGATGTCGGTCTATCACTAGCAATAATGATCGCGTTTGCAACTTTTGGTGATGTTTCATTTGCTGGGATCAAAGAACATACAGAACATGCATCTTCAACACAGTTAACTGCAATTGGCTTGATGTTGCTGCTAGCTGCCTGTGGTAAGTCTGCGCAATTCCCACTGCAATCTTGGCTTGGAGATGCAATGGCAGGTCCCACTCCTGTCTCTGCTCTTATCCACGCCGCAACAATGGTTACTGCTGGAGTCTATTTAATTACTAGATCAAACTTTATTTTTGATGAGGCACCAATTGCACAATTAATGGTCCTTATTGTCGGCGGAGTTACCTTATTGTTTGGCGCAATCATCGGAACGGCCAAAGATGATATTAAAAAGGCTCTTGCCGCTTCTACGATGTCACAAATTGGTTACATGATTTTGGCAACAGGATTAGGTCCAATCGGTTATGCATTTGCCATTATGCATTTACTTACTCATGGTTTCTTTAAGGCAAGTATGTTCCTCGGTGCAGGTTCTGTAATGCATGGCATGAAAGATGAAGTAAATATGCGCAAGTATGGCGGCATTGGAAAGTTTATGCCGATTACTGCCCTGACATTTGGCCTAGGTTATTTAGCAATTATTGGCGTCCCACCATTTGCTGGTTTTTATTCAAAAGATAAAATCATTGAAACGGCATTTAATGAAGGCGGTATAAAAGGTTTAGCACTTGGTATTGCAACACTACTTGGCGCAATGATCACTGCTTTCTACATGACCAGAGTTGTGATTTTAACCTTCTTCGGAAACGAAAGATGGGGTCATAAAGATGAGCCACACGAGAGTCCAGCATTAATGCTGATTCCAATCGGTTTACTTTCAGTTGGATCTATTGCATCTGGATTTATTTTATCTAGGGGCGAGGGCTTGGTTCATTGGTTAGAACCAGTTGTTAATCCACTTAAAGAGCATCACGAAGAACTTTTACCACCAATAGTTGTTTCAATAATGACTTTAACAGTTGTAGCTATAGGAATACTTATAGCTGTAACTAAATATCGCGGAGATCAATTAGCTCAAGCGCCTGAAAAAGTTTCGGTACTAACCAAAGCTGCTAGACGTGATTTATATCAAGATGATTTAAATGAGTCAGTATTCATGCGTCCGGGCCAATCACTAGTCCGAAACATTTTAAATATTGATTATTTAGTAATAGATGGCTTGGTGCGAGCAGTTGGAAGTGTTTCTCTAACCGCTGGAAGTCGGCTAAGGTCACTTCAAAATGGTTATGTTAGAAGTTACGCACTGCTAATGATTATTGGCGCCCTGGCACTTATTGCTGCAGTCTGGGTGGTGACCGCATGAACCTATTAACAATAGTTGGCGTACTCCCACTTATAAGTGCATTGCTAATTGCATTTATTCCAAGCAAAAACGTAGAGTTAATTAAGTGGTCTGTATTTGCTTCAACATTGTTAATTGCAATAGCTTCTATATTTTTAGCAACAGGATTTGATAAGAGTGTTACTGGAATGCAATATGTTCAAAGTACTACTTGGATAGCAGCATTTAATATCAATTTTGCGATAGGCATTGATGGAATTTCATTGGTACTTATTTTATTATCTACAATCTTGGTACCAATAGTTATTTTAGCAACCTGGCATGAGTCAGATCTTGGCAGATGGAGCTCAAAGAGTTTTTATATTTTGATTCTAGTTTTAGAGACATTAATGATTGGCGTATTTGCTGCGACTGATCTGTTTTTGTTTTATGTTTTCTTCGAAGCAATGCTGATCCCAATTTACTTCCTAATCGGCGGGTATGGAACTGGCAATAAATCTGCTGCAGCAGTTAAGTTCCTTTTGTATAGCTTATTTGGTGGTCTATTAATGCTCGCCTCAGTTATTGGTATTTATGTTATTGCTGGTAATCAGATCGGTGCTACTTTTGATTTAACTCAACTTGCAACACTTGAAATTGATAGCAATACTCAAAATCTATTATTCCTTGGCTTTTTTATTGCCTTTGCAATAAAGGCGCCGCTTTGGCCGTTTCACACCTGGCTGCCAGATGCAGCAAAGGCTGCCACACCTGGAACATCAGTTTTACTACTTGGAGTTTTAGACAAAGTCGGAACATACGGAATGATCCGATTTTGTATTGCATTATTTCCAGATGCCAGTAAAACCTTTACACCACTAATTATTACGCTAGCGGTGATATCAATTATTTATGGTGCATTTATGGCAATTGGTCAGAAAGATATTAAAGGCTTGATTGCTTTCACATCTATTTCTCACTTTGGATTTATCACAATGGGAATTTTTGCTATGACAACACAGGGCATGTCTGGTGCAAACTTGTACATGGTTAACCATGGGTTTTCTACCGCAGCACTATTTTTAGTTGCTGGCTGGATGATGATGCGCAGAGGCTCCTCAACCATTTCTGATTTTGGTGGATTACAAAGAGTGACTCCAGTTATGGCATGGACATTCTTTATAGCGGGAATGTCAGGTTTAGCACTTCCTGGCTTGTCTAGCTTTGTTAGTGAATTCTTAGTATTAGTTGGTAC
>CANLHE010000101.1 GCA_947490605.1 Actinomycetota bacterium | reverse complement strand
GAAGTGGTGATGGCTTAATCGGATTTGGCGAATACAAAAGATTTGAAGTAAAAGGTGAAGATAGATTTATAAAAGCGAAGAATTGGTGGAGTGAACAATTATCTGAATTTTCAATCCAAAATAATGTACATGGCAGTGGCACTGGGCCAATACTTTTTTCATCCTTTTCTTTTGATTCAAATGACACGTCTGTACTGATAATCCCAGAAGTAGTCTTAGGACATAAAAATGGAAAATCATGGATAACTTGGATTGGAAATAAAGGTCAGCCAGAGATAACTCAAATATCTACCTCAGCTATTAGCAGTGAAATTACCTGGCAAAATGGATCTATAAGTGATGAAAGATGGCGTGAGCAAGTAACTGCCGCAATTGCCGCGATTAAAAATAGTCAACTGGAGAAAGTCGTACTTGCTCGAGATTTAACTGCGACAGCAAATACAAGTATTGATATTCGAAATTTATTGCAACGACTTGAAATTGAGTACCCCTCAACATGGCTATTTTTTGTAGATGGCTTGATTGGGGCAACGCCAGAATTGTTGGTTCGCCTAAGCAAATCACTTGTTACTTCAAGAGTTTTAGCTGGAACTATTAGAAAAAGTGGAAATGAAGACCGTGATTTAGCCCTTGCCGCTTCTTTGGCGAAATCTTCAAAAGATTTGGAGGAACATGAATACGCAGTTAAGTCTGTTGCAGATGCACTTGCGCCGTTTTGTTCTTCAACAAATGTTCCAGAATCTCCGTTTGTTTTACACCTATCTAATGTTATGCACCTTGCTACTGATGTAACTGGAGTATTAAATGACAGCGCAAAGCAGGCAGATATTTTTACGCTAATTGAAAAATTACATCCTTCTGCGGCAGTTTGTGGAACGCCAACTGATGTGGCTAAAAAACTTATTGCATCTCTTGAAGAGATGAATCGCGGTCGATACTCCGGGCCTGTTGGCTGGATTGATGCTCATGGTGATGGTGAAATTGCAATTGCGCTTCGTTGTGGCCAACTATCGGATGATCACAAATCAATTCGAATTTTTGCTGGTTGCGGGATTGTTGCTGGCTCAGATCCAGCCAATGAATACGCAGAGAGTCAGGCTAAGTTAATGCCAATGCGAACCGCGCTTGAAACTCTTTGAGTAATACTTTTCAACTGATCAGCATTGCTTTCACGGCTTGGCACATTTACAACTACAACCTCAAATCCTTTAATTTCTTTACTTGCTACTGATTGTAGTTCACCTAAATTCGTAATCTTTATAACCGATACCCCAAACCCAGCAATAACTTTAAGTAAATCTAAATTATGGGGAGTTCCAAAAAGTTGCTCGAAATTACCTGTATTTGCTTGAGGTAATGTTGAGAATATTCCCCCTCCATTATTATCTATAACAAAAATACGAAGATTTCCAACAGTTGCATTTGTAAGAGCTGATATATCGTGAAGAAATGTTAGATCTCCCAGGATTGCAGTAGTTCTCTCAAATTCATTTGTTACTCCAAATACAGTTGAAATATTCCCATCAATTCCAGCCAAGCCCCGATTGGCAAATACTGAAACGCCACTGCGAGGATGGGCAAAGGCTTCGATGTCACGCACAGGTCTTGATGATCCAACAAACAATGCACTCTCGTCAGGTAAAAGCTCACATATTGTTGTAATCGCAAGTTGTTCAGACCAAACTAAATTTTCTAATTGAATTGCAGCGGCTTCTGAAGCCACATGCCAAATACTTTGATCTGATTTAACGCTCACTACCTCATTCGGTAATGCCTTAAGTATTAGATCCGCTTCTCTCCTATTGTCTATATCAGCAGTTCGTGGATCGATAACTATTACTTTTTTAGCTAGATTTATGAATGTATTAGTGCTTCTAGATAAAGTGGTTCGTCCAATAACAATCACATTCTCTGGGGTTAGTTTTGCGGCTATTTGAGGATCAGACAAGAATAAAGATGCATGGGCGATTGATTGTGGAAAAGAGATTGGATCTTCACTAATTACTGGCCAATTCAATTTACTCACAAAAGTGTTTACTTCCGCTACTGAATAACCAGCTCGATCATGTCCAATGATTAATACCCCGCTACCAACTTCTAATCTTCCACTGATTTTATTCTCGTAATTAGGCAGTAATATTTTTAAACCAGCAAGCCAATCTGTTTTTTCACTTTCAATTAATGGTTCATCAAATTGAACGTTTAGATGTACTGGACTCCCAGTTAAAAGTTTTTTAATCTCTATCTCTGCCGCAAAATCATGGGTTTTAACCACTGAGTAAATGTTCACTTGATCAGTTGTTTGATTTGCACCAGTTTTCCGTAGTCGGGCTGGCCGATCAGCAGTAATCAATATTAATTTGTTGTTGCTATGAAAAGCCTCTAAAGCCGCTGGATGAAAATTTGCCGCCGCGGTACCACTTGTACAAATAACTGCCACATAATTATTACTTGCTTTAGAGATTCCAAGTGCGTAATAAGCAGCTCCACGTTCATCAATCTTTATATGCAAGTCAATAATCTCTTTACTTGCTGCTTCCCCTAAAGCAATTGCGAGTGGTGCATTTCGTGATCCAGGTGAAATTACAAAATCACTAACTCCAACCTCTATTAACTGCCTAAGTAATGAATGAGCTAATTTTGTTGAATTACTCAAAATAAGCCTCCTTCATAAACTGTATTGGCTCTATCTTGCCACCATTTCTGTCGGCCAGATTCTGCTTTAAATTCTTCAATTCGATCAGGAGTTACTTTACGGTTATTTATAATCCCATTGATTGGAATGAGTGAATCACTTGTTACATCACCTTCTAATAAACTGACTGTGCCAAGTCCACACGCACCATAAAGATTAGGCACGGCCGCAGCTAGCGATAATCCATGTGAAATACCAACGCTGCTGTCTAACGCACTTGAGATAACTACTGGTAGATCTATTTTTTCAATCACTTCTAATGCTGCAGTAATTCCACCAGTGGGCGCCCACTTGATTATCGCGATATCGGCAACCTCTTTAATACGAGTTAAATCACCAGCCAAATATTTTCTTATTGATTCATCAACAGCGATTTTAATTCCAGTGTTGTTACGTAAGCTGTTTAGATCTGCGAAATCAGTACAGGGTTGCTCAATGTATTCAATTAAACTTCCAAATGCGCTTTCGTAACTCTGCACATTTGCAATTGCCTCTTCTAGCGCCCAACCACCGTTTACATCCAGTCGAAACTTAGCTTTCGGAACTTCCGTTAAGCATTCAATTAAAAGAGCCTGATCGGTCTCAAAATCATTAATTTTTATTTTGATCGTGTTACATCCATCAAAGCCAGCCAATAATTCTTTTACCTCATTCACTTTTACGTTAGGCAAAGTAGCGTTTATTTGTACTTCGTTTCTAATTGGCGTTGGTGGCTCTTTTGTAGCACCTTCAATTGCAGCTCTTAGCCAGGTACTAGATTCTTTATTACTGTATTCAATAAATGGCGAAAATTCGCTCCAGCCAACTGGTCCCTCAAATAGAGCAATTTCTCGATTTTTAATTCCGCGAAAATTTGCTTTGACTGGAATTGAAACTACTTGTAATTTGAATGGAAACATTACTTAAGGTCGTTTAGGAAATTTATTAAAGTCTGGCTCGCGCTTTTCT
>CANLHE010000100.1 GCA_947490605.1 Actinomycetota bacterium | reverse complement strand
AGAAAAGCGCGAGCCAGACTTTAATAAATTTCCTAAACGACCTTAAGTAATGTTTCCATTCAAATTACAAGTAGTTTCAATTCCAGTCAAAGCAAATTTTCGCGGAATTAAAAATCGAGAAATTGCTTTATTTGAAGGACCAGTTGGCTGGAGCGAATTTTCGCCATTTATTGAATACAGCAATAAAGAGTCTAGTACCTGGCTAAGAGCTGCAATTGAAGGTGCTACAAAAGAGCCACCAACGCCAATTAGAAACGAAGTACAAATAAACGCTACTTTGCCTAATGTAAAGGTGAGTGAAGTAAAAGAATTACTAGCCGGATTTAATGGATGCAATACGATCAAGATAAAAATTAACGATTTTGAGACCGATCAAGCTCTTTTAATTGAGTGCTTAAAAGAAGTTCCGAAAGCTAAGTTTCGATTAGATGTTAACGGTGGTTGGGCGCTAGAAGAGGCAATAGCAAATGTGCAAAGTTATGAAACGGCATTTGGAAGCTTAATTGAATACATTGAGCAACCCTGTACTGATTTTGCAGATCTAAATAGCCTACGCAATAACACTGGAATTAAAATTGCTGTTGATGAATCAATAAGAAAATATTTGGCAGGTGATTTAACTCGTATTAAAGAGGTTGCAGATATTGCAATAATCAAGTGGGCACCAACTGGTGGAATTGGCGCAGCATTAGAAGTAATTGAAAAAATAGATCTACCAGTTGTTATCTCAAGTGCTTTAGACAGTAGCGTTGGCATTTCACATGGATTATCGCTAGCTGCGGTCGTACCTAATCTTTATGGTGCCTGTGGACTTGGTACCGTTTCTTTATTAGAGGGTGATGTAACAAGTAATTCACTACTACCCATTAATGGAATCATAAAGAACCATAAAGTAACTCCTGATCGAATTGAAGAATTTAAAGTAGAACCTGGCAGGCAGAAATGGTGGCAAGATAGAGCCAATGCAATTTATGAAGGAGGCTTATTTTGAGTAATTCAACAAAATTAGCACATTCATTACTTAGGCAATTAATAGAAGTAGGAGTAAGTGATTTTGTAATTTCACCCGGTTCACGAAACGCACCACTTGCAATTGCTTTAGGGGAAGCAGCAAGTAAAGAGATTATTGATTTGCATGTAAAAATTGATGAACGTGGTGCTGCTTATTACGCACTTGGAATTTCCAAAGCAAGTAATAATTATGTGGCAGTTATTTGTACAAGTGGTACCGCTGCGGCAAATTTTCACCCAGCCGCTTTGGAGGCTTTTCATAGTAACAACAAATTAATATTAATTACGGCTGATCGACCAGCCCGACTTCGGAGAACTGGTGCGAATCAAACAACTGATCAAGTAAATATGTACCCAGTAATTAAAACCCATGATTTTGCCGCAGAGATAGATATAAAAGTACTTCTAACTGGTGGCGTGGTGCATTTAAATGTTCAATTTGATGAACCATTAGTGGAAAGCGAAAAAACAGATTGGCTTGCTGGATTAAAATTTTTATCGCTTGATAATGAGAATAAAATTGATGGAAAACTAGAAGTAGGCAGTGGAGTATTGATTATTGGACATGACCGAGCTGGCTATTCAGTAGCTGAAGTAAACAATTTTGTTAGTAAATTAAATTGGCCAGTAATTTCTGAAGATCCAATCTCTTTTCCACAATCAATCGCCCATACATCGTTATTCTTAGCAGATCCCCAGATAGCTTCAAAGCTAGCCCCAGAGAATGTGATTGTAATTGGTCGAACTACTTTATCTCGGAGCACTAATTCATTCGTAAATCTTGCTAAAAAAGTAATTGTTATTGATCCAAGAACTGTTGGTATAGATAGTAAGAGAGAAGCAGGTGTAATTCTCAAAGCATTACCAAATGAGATCGTAAGTATTAAATCAGATCAAATTATTTGGCGTGAAGCTTCAGATACGGCAGCAATTCAGTTAGAAAATTTACCTTGGTCTGAACAACTTGCAATCACAACCATATGCGAGCTTTTACCTGATGAGAGTGCTTTGTTTGTTGGATCATCAAGACCTGTACGTGATATCGAAGCCTTTGCCCATCCTCGCAGCGGTATTTCAGTATTTGCTAATCGTGGCTTGGCTGGAATCGATGGGAATATTTCAACAGCATTTGGAATAACTAATGAATTTGAAAGAACTACTGCAATCCTAGGAGATCTAACATTTCTTCACGACATATCAGCTCTTACAAATGCAACTGTTGGAAATCTTCGTATTTTCGTAATAGATAACAATGGCGGGGGAATATTTTCAACTTTACCTCAAGCGAATACTGGTAATTTCGAGCAGCTTTTTGGGACTCCTCATAATTTAGATTTACGCAAAGTAATTGCTGGATTTGGGGTATCTGTTAATAATGCTACGAGTTTAATTGAGCTGCAATCAGTAGCAAGTAAAGAAATTAAAGGATTTGAGGTTGTAGTAGTAAATGTGCCAAGTCGAGAGAGCAATGCTGAGCAGTTAAAAAGTGTTACTCAAAGAGTTTCAAGCGCGGTCCGCATTGGCATTAACTTAGCCTGACTCTCCGCGTATTCATTAGCTGGATCTGAGCCAGCAACAATTCCACAACCAGCAAAAATTCGAATTGATTTGTGATCAGCCGATAGTTGACCACAACGAAGCGCAATTGCAATCTCCCCATCACCATGAGCATCAATCCAGCCAACAGGTCCGGAATATCGACCACGATTCATCTCTTCAAGAGAAGTAATAAGTTTTTTTGCCTCATCGGTTGGCGTTCCACAAACTGCTGCAGAAGGATGTAATTTTTCAACCAGCGTAAAAATATCTGCTTGCTTTGCGCTGTCATTTAAGACTCCAGTTACATCAGTTGCTAGATGCATAACATTTGAAAGGTGTAAAACAAATGGTGATTCTGGGACGTTTGTAGAGGAACAAAATGGTGCAAGTGCATCCGCAACGGACTTAACTGCGTATTCATGCTCTTCTAAATCCTTTGAAGATTTCGCCAAAGAGGCAGCAAGTGCTAAATCACGATCTTCATTTCCACTTTTCCTAATAGTTCCAGCTAAAACTCTTGAAGTAACAAGTGATTTGCTTAGGCGAACTAACAATTCTGGCGTTGCACCAATCAAACCATCTACAAAAAATAGCCATGTTGATGGGTACTCAATCTCAAGTCGCTGCAATAAATTTCGAATATCAATACCGGCATTTGATGTCGCAGTTAAATCTCGAGCAAGTACAACTTTTTCAAGCTGGTTATTTTTAATTGCAGCAATTGCAGTAGTTACTTGTTCGCGCCATCTTTCATCACTGATAGATCCTTTTTGCCATATAACTTCGCTACTAATAGCTGAGTTAGATATTTGAGTTATATCTGGCTGACTTTTGTTTCCAATCCAAGTTATCCATGATTTTCCATTTTTATGTCCTAAGACAACCTCTGGGATTATAAGTACAGATGTTTCACTTGCGTCAAAAGAAAAGGATGAAAAAAGTATTGGTCCAGTGCCACTACCGTGCACATTATTTTGGATTGAAAATTCAGATAATTGTTCACTCCACCAATTCTTCGCTTTTATAAATCTATCTTCACCTTTTACTTCAAATCTTTTGTATTCGCCAAATCCGATTAAGCCATCACCACTTC
>CANLHE010000099.1 GCA_947490605.1 Actinomycetota bacterium | reverse complement strand
CAGCACTTCCTTATTTAAAGAAGAGTGCACAAGAAGGAAGAAATCCTCATATCTTGATGCTCTCACCTCCACTTTCTATGAAAGGAAAATGGTTTAAGCCCCACCTTGCTTACACAATGGCAAAGTATGGAATGAGCATGTGTGTTTTGGGATTAGCAGATGAGTTAAAGCGTGATGGCATCGGTGTTAACGCACTCTGGCCAAGAACTGCAATTGATACCGCAGCGTTAGCGATGATTCCAGGGGTAGATACTGCATTTTGTCGCACAACTGAGATTATCTCTGACACCGCCTACATCATTTTAAATCGGGCAGGCAAAGAGTGCTCTGGAAACTTCTTTATTGATGATGAGGTATTAGCAAGTGAGGGGATTACCGACCTCGATAAGTATGCGGTTGTTCCTGGAACGAAAGAGTTTATAAACGACCTATACGTTGATTAAATCTTAAACTCGGTATGAGTGTGCTCAGTTTCAGTTATTCCGGATGAGTATCTCTCTTCATACCTACCAGCACGCCAGATCACAAGTGAGAGTAACCAAGCGCCAATAAATGAGGCGACAATAAAGTAGCCAACTCGGTTTAAGTCTATTTCGGCAATTAAGGTAAATGGTTGGTAGTTATCAATACTAGTCTTTTCAGATAACACACCTACAAATTGAATAGTGCCGATTACAAAAGCGACAAATATAGATAATCCGGTAGTGGTGATGTTGTAGTAAATCTTGCGAAGTGGTGAGGTAAAGGCCCAGGAATAAGCCTTGGTCATAAATATTCCATCTAATGAATCCATAAGTGACATGCCGGCTGCGAAAATTAATGGCAAGGCAATGATTGCCAGAGGTGGAAGAGTGCCACCAACGGTACCAACGGCTGCGGTGGCAGATAAGGCAAGGAGTGCAACCTCTGTTGCGGTATCAAAACCTAGACCAAATAAAACGCCAACTGGATATAACTGCCAAGAGTGGTCAAAGCCATTCTTAAAAGATCCTCTAAAAATGCGCTTCATCAATCCGCGCTCATTTAACAGCTGAGTTAAGTGCTCATGGGAGAATTTTCCAGTTTTAGCTTGTCGCCAAACCTTGATAATTCCAATCAAAATCACGAGGTTTAAAACTCCAACTAGATATAAGAACAAGGTTGAAACTGAGGCACCGATTATGCCGCCAGTCTCAGCAAAATCTTTTTGAAACTTTGCTGCCTGTTTTGCGGCGAATGCAACTCCAATTGACAACGCTAAAACAATTGTGGAGTGGCCGAGGGAGAAAAACAATCCAACCCCAAGTGGCTTTTTGCCCTTTGCTAACATCAAGCGGGTTGTGTCATCAATTGCTGCGATATGGTCGGCATCAAAAGCGTGACGTAATCCAAAAGAGTAGGCGAGTGCGCCAGCGCCGGCATAAATCAGAGCGCCGGAACCATCAGTGAGGGAGCTATAAGCCGGATTTGAGTTGTAATGGATAAACAATCCCCACCCAGCAACATGTAAAAATACGACGACTGAGAGAACTCCGAATAAGGCAGGCAGCTCTTCTCTAGAAAAGCGCAGGTGCTCA
This sequence comes from Actinomycetota bacterium, assembly GCA_947490605.1. The sequence goes on along the minus strand of CANLHE010000099.1, from coordinate 2,126 downwards.
CGAAGTTGGGGCTTTTTACTCACAACAACATGTTATTGCAAACGATTCGCATCTGCAAATAGGGCAAAGATATTGGTAGTGTGTCGTTATGAGGTTGTCTAAAACACCGTGGCGGCTATTTGCAACATTTTTACTGGTTCTACTTACATCCTTTACTCAAAATCCGATCGCCCAAGCTCACACCAAATTAGTCAGTGGCTCACCATCAGCTGGGACGGTAGTTGATCTTTGGCCAACCAAAGTGGTTTTAGAGTTTGATGAAGAACTACAGAATATCGGTGGCGAAAAAGCAAATTTTGTTGTCATTAACAATGCAGTGGGCGATCAGGTAAGTGAAACTGATGAGGTTATAGAAGGTCATACCATTTCAGTAACTCTTTCACCTAATGAAGTTAAGGGACCGGTTCTAGTTTTTTATCATGTTGTATCAACCGATGGCCACCCAGTTGAGGGTGAGTACAAGTTCACTTTTGGCGAAGGCGAAGTAACTGCTGAGGGAGTAACTGATACTGAGGAGATGAAGTTTCCAATTGGGATTTATCTGGCCTCAGGCCTATTCATTACCACTGGATTATTTCTTGCTATTTACTCATACCGCCGAAGAAATTTGAATTAAAAAAGCACCCTAGCGTTAACCAGGGTGCTAAATTAATCTAGTTCTTATAGATCGTAGTAAAGCTCAAACTCTGCTGGATGTGGACGTAAGCGAACATAATCAACCTCTTGCTTGCGCTTAAAGTCAATCCAAGTATCGATTAGATCCTTAGTAAATACACCACCGCGAGTTAAGAACTCATTGTCACGCTCTAAGTTGTCCAGCACTGCATCAAGTGAGCCAGGAACCTGCGGAATTGCAGCAGCTTCTGCTCCTTCTAATTCATACAGATCCTTATCAACTGGCTTTGGTGGCTCGATCTTGTTAACAATTCCATCAAGACCTGCCATCAACATCGCAGCAAATGCTAGATATGGATTAGATGATGGATCTGGGCAACGGAACTCGATGCGCTTTGCTTTTGGATTTGATCCAGTGATTGGAATACGAATACAAGCCGAGCGATTACGAGCTGAGTAAACCAAGTTAACTGGTGCTTCATAGCCTGGTACTAAGCGCTTATATGAGTTAACAGTTGGGTTGGTAAATGCTAGAAGTGATGGTGCATGCTTTAGCAAGCCACCGATATACCAACGAGCAACATCAGATAGATCACCATAACCATCGCCCCAGAACAATGGCTTGCCATCTTTCCAAAGTGATTGGTGAACGTGCATACCTGAACCGTTATCACCAAATAATGGTTTTGGCATAAAGGTTGCAGTCTTGCCAGCAGCCCATGCAGTGTTCTTAATGATGTATTTAAACTTCATTAACTCATCACCGGCGGTCAAAATATCGCTGAAGCGATAATTAATTTCCATCTGTCCAGCAGTTCCTACCTCATGGTGAGCACGCTCAACTAATAAACCAGCTTTACCAAGGTTCATCACCATCTCATCGCGAAGATCTGCGAATTGATCTGTTGGGGATACTGGGAAGTATCCGCCTTTAATTCTGGTGCGATAGCCACGGTTTGGTGTGCCATCTGCATCTGATTCGATACCTGTGTTCCAGGCACCCTCGTAAGAATCAACATGATGGAAAGCTTGGTTCATTCCAGTTTCGAATCTCACGCTATCGAAAACATAAAACTCAGCCTCTGGTGCAAACAAAGCAGTATCAGCAATGCCAGTACTGCGCATGAATTCAACAGCCTTAGCAACTACACCGCGTGGGTCTCTTGAGTAAGCGGTGTCATCACTTGGGTTGTGAACAGAGAAGAGAATAATTAAAGTTTTTTCTTTACGGAATGGATCAAGATATGCAGAGGATGGAACTGGCAGTAACTTCATATCTGATTCATGAATTGATTGGAAACCTCTAATTGAGGAACCATCAAACATCAAACCATCTTTAAATACGCTCTCATCAAAAGATTCAACCGGCACATTGAAGTGATGCTGAATACCAGGTAAATCAATAAATCTAACGTCGATCAACTTCACATCATTTTTCTTGATGTAATCGAAGATCTCAGATGAATTCTTAAACATCTATTCTCCTTGGATTAATTCGCTGAAAGGAGGGC
>CANLHE010000098.1 GCA_947490605.1 Actinomycetota bacterium | reverse complement strand
AAGCCCACCTCACCAATTGCTACTAAATCTGCCGGCAGAGCTAAACCTTTAGCAGCGGATGCAACTGATAGAGCAACAGCTAAATCAGCTGATGGTTCAGTTATCTTCATTCCACCAACTGTTGCAACATAAACATCACGGCCAGATATTTTAATTCCAGCTCTAAGCTCTAATACTGCCAAAGTCATTGCAGTTCTTGAGTTATCTAATCCACTTGTTACTCGGCGGGAATTTCCCCAATCCCTACCATCAGAATTACCAACGCCAACTAATGATTGAATCTCAGCAAGCAATGCTCGTCTTCCCTCTAATGCAACAGTTACACATGTGCCTGGAACTGGGTCGGTATGGCGAGATGTAAACAAACCAGTTGGATCGGGAAGTCCGATAATTCCTGAATCATTTAAATCAAAACAACCGACCTCATCGGAAGCACCAAATCTATTTTTAATAGTGCGAATTAACCTTAGGCGAGAATGGCGCTCTCCTTCAAAATTTAAAACTACATCAACTAAGTGTTCAAGCAAGCGCGGACCAGCGATAGAGCCATCTTTAGTTACATGGCCGACTAAAACTAAAGTGATTGATCGCTCTTTAGCAATCCTTATTAACGCTGCTGCAATTTCGCGAACCTGGGTAACCCCACCAGGTGAACCATCCACAGTCGTACTTGAAATAGTTTGAATTGAATCAATTACTAGTAATTCAGGTTTTACCGAATCAATGTGGGCAATCACTGCGCCAAGATCTGACTCAGCAGCCAGCCATAAATTCTTATCAATTGCATTAAGCCGTTCCGCTCTTAATCTAACTTGCGAAGCAGATTCCTCACCACTTATATATAGCGAAAGAATTCCTTGTTTTGCAGTCTCTGCTGCCACAGTTAACAACAATGTTGACTTACCAACACCAGGCTCACCAGCTAAAAGAATTGCCGCCCCTGGAACTAAGCCACCACCTAAAACTCTATCTAATTCGCCAACACCACTAGACCGTGCTTTAGCACTTGCTAAATCAACATCTCCAATTGGTTTTGCTGCAGTAGTAAATGACCCGGCAACTAATGAAAGTTTTTTAGGAGCAGCAATCTCTTCAACACTTCCCCATGCTTGGCACTCGCCACATCTGCCAACCCATTTTGTGGCACTCCAACCGCATTCAACACAACGGAATGGATCTTTTGCTGGTGCTTTTGCCATGGCGATAATCTAATGGCAAGGACTGACTATCTTTGCTCTTGCGCAGCCTTTGTCGCCGGATGAATCACAAAGAGTGGTAATTCACGTCGTTTTTGTACTTTTCTGGTGGCAACGATTGCATCCATGCGTGCATCAGATAGTTTCGCTAACTCTTTATAACCAGCTTCACCCATCATTGCGATTAATTCTGTTTTATTTGATTGATAAACCGGGATCTTTCCAGTGTGAGCCTCTGAGTTACTAGTGCAATACCAATCAAAGTCATTACCGCCTTCACCCCAAGCTAATCTTTCATACTCACCAATTACAACAACAGAAATCTCTTTATCACCCATCTCACGAGTTTCCCAAGATCTGCGCAGTGGAAGCTGCCAACAGATATCTGGCTTTGTTTCGACAAAGTGCACACCCTCTTTAACTGCTAAATGATGTAGTGCGCAACCAAAGGAACCGGCATAGCCAGGTGCTTCATGGCCAACTCGGTTAAGAAAAATACAAGAGTCTTGAACTTTTTTAGTTTTGCGGTCTTTATCTAAACCAATTTCACTAATTGTAAGTTTTCCACCAGATTTTTTGGGACGGGCTTGATCATAAAACTGCCAATCAGCCTTTGTTAACTTCTTAGCTGCTTTTAAAACTCTCGCTTCATCCTCTTTGTTGGTGTAGTAAGCGCCATCAGAACAACATCCGGCATCTGGTTTGTCAGCATCAATACCGCAACATCCATTTCCATAGATACATTGCCAATATGAAGTTAGCCAGGTCAGATCACATTTAAAAATTTCCTCAGAGTTGTCTGGGTTTACAAATTCGACCCAGTCCCGGGCAAAGTTAGGTGCGACCTCATTCTTAGATAACTTAGATTTCGGTCTTTTTGTCGTTGCCATAGAGCGAAAGTTTAAGGGTCGGGTGGGGTTAATGACTAATTGGGTAGGCTTAAAGTATGAAGGTATCGCTGGCTGATAAGTGCATTGGATTTATCGGCGTTGGCGTCATGGGCTCATCACTGATTAAGAGCTTGCTTATATCTTCGGTAAATTCTGATCAGATATGTATTAGCGATAAAAGTAAAGAAAAATCTGATGAAGTTGCTGGCACTTATAGAGTTCAGGTTAAAACTATTACGGAAATTGGTCAAGATTGTAATGTGATTTTTTTAGCGGTTAAACCTCAAGATCTAGAGAGTGTATTAAGTGAATTAAGCCAGAGTTTAAATAAAGAGACACTTTTAATATCAATCGCTGCGGGGAAAACCACTAAATTCATTGAAAACAAACTAACTAATAAAAACCCAGTTATAAGAGTTATGCCTAACACTCCGGCACAAATCGGAAAAGGCGTCAGTGCGATCTCACCTGGCTCTAGCGCAACAAAGGATCATTTAGCACTTGCCAAAGATTTATTGTCAGCAAGTGGATTAGTAGTTGAAGTTCCAGAAGAAAATCAAGATGCAGTTACTGCGCTTAGTGGCTCAGGCCCGGCTTACTTTTTTAATTTTATAGAAGCAATGATCAAATCTGGAATAAATCTTGGCTTGAGCGAAGAAGTTGCTACTCAGTTGGCAATTGGCACAATTACAGGTTCTGCTGCGATGCTACAAGAAAGTGGAGTTGATGCAGCAACACTGAGAAAAAATGTGACTAGTCCAAACGGCACAACAGCTGCAGCGCTTAAAGTGTTTTCCGACAATAATTTAGAAAAAATCGTCGCTGATGCTATGGCTGCAGCAAAAAAACGTGCCGAGGAGCTGGCTTGAAGAAAGTTTTTTTAATTTTTTTACTTGTTTTTTCATTACAACCATTATCTGCAACGGCAGCAGTAATGAAAAGTTCGAAATCAATACTCGAATTGCCATATTTAAAAGCTGATGAAATAAGTGACATCTCATTAACGCCAGTGAGTATTGTTTTAACGGGTACAACTGAGTCAGCAAGCTCTACCTGGATAGGTGGAACACTTGGCGGGTTAAGCGATGGTTTTATTGCTAACTACTCCTCTCTTGGTGCACCATTATGGAATCTGCGGTTAGGTTCAGTAGCAAATGAAATAGCAACATCTTCTGCAATAGATATTGATGGCAGTATCTGGGTAGTTGGTGCCGGTACTGCGATAACCACTCCCACACCATTAGCAGCACAAGGAAAAGCGTTAAATCCAGATAATGTTGTGTTAGATCCGGTTCAACCAGCTAGTACACCCCTTAATAGAATTAAGTTATGGCAAGTAACTAGCACTGGCAACCTCCTTAACACTTTTGAATTCACCTCTGAAAATATTATTCTTCCGAAGAAAATATTAATTGCAGGCACAAACCTAATAATTCTTGGTGATAGCTATGAAAAGTCAGCAGTAAGAGCATTTTATATTTCTGCAACTAAAACTGGTGTCTTTTCACCGATTGTTAAATATGGCATTAAATCCACTCAAATTAACTCTGCGCTGAGTAATTCAGATGGAAGCATCACGGTAGTTGGATCGAGTGCGGACTTATTGTTAAAAGCAAAACCACTAAGCAAGGCAGATGCGGTAACCTTAAAAATTTCTACAAGTGGGGTACT
>CANLHE010000097.1 GCA_947490605.1 Actinomycetota bacterium | reverse complement strand
ACCTTGAGATTATTGTTAAAAACTCTAAGCAGGTATCAGCGAAGATAAGAAATGCGGGTGCAATATTTTTAGATCGCTTCTCCCCTGTTTCACTAGGTGATTACGCAGCTGGTTCAAATCATGTGCTTCCAACTGGTGGATGTGCCTGCCACTCAAGTGGGTTATCGGTAAATACATTTATGCGAAATATCTCTGTGATTACCTATGATCAGGCCGCCTTTAACAAGGTGGCAAATGATGTAATTACCTTGGCCAATGCTGAAGATCTGCCCGCTCACGGGGCGGCGATATCCATAAGATTTGAGAAATAGCGCCTTTGTGACTTGGGAGTAACTTAAAGTTGTTTTAAAATAACCCATGGCGAAAAACATAAATACCCAATCAACAGCACTGGCAAAATCTCAAGAGAAGCGATTTATTAAATCACTTGCTCGAATTGATATCACCTTATTTATTGTCGCAGCGATTATTTCACTCGACACTATTGCCACAATCGCAAAAGGTGGATCCCAATCATTATTTTGGGCAGTATTTGTAGCCCTTACCTTTTTAATTCCAATTTCTATGATTATGGCAGAGACTGGTTCTGCATTCGCAGAAGAGGGCGGCCTTTATCAATGGGTTAAATATGCCTACGGCAGATTACCTGCAGGAATTGCCTCAGTTTTATATTGGATCACCAACCCTCTTTGGCTAGGTGGCTCACTCTGTTTTATCGCATTTGATGCCTTTAGTGGTTACGTAATTGAGATAAAAGGTGGATCAATTGGTGAGTGGATCTTTAAATTAGCCTTTATCTGGACTGCAATTTATCTTGCGATTATCAACCTAAAGCTAGGTAAGAAGTTTATTGGCGCAGGTGCGATAGCTAAAGTAATTGTTATTAGCTCACTGGTTATCACAACTGCTATTTATGGAATAAAGAATGGTTTTCAACCATTTGATTTTGATGGTTTAACTCCAACACTGGGCGGCTTTATCGCAATAGCGCCAGTTATTCTCTTCTCATACGTTGGCTTTGAAGCACCAAACGCCGCCTCCGGTGAGATGTTTGATCCTAAGAAAGATACAGCTCCTGCTATTAGGCGCGGAAGTTTTATTGCAACTCTTGCTTATATTCTTCCTGTTCTTGCAATTATTTTAATTGTGCCAAATGATCAAGTTGAAGGATTAACTGGATTTCTAGGAGCAATTAAAGAGGTATACACAGTTTATGGTGGGGCTGCTGATTTCTTAGTTGGCCTAACTGCCTTGCTATTTATCTTTGGACTTCTCTCACTTGGAAGTGCCTGGATGATGGCAACAGATCGTATCCAAGCAATTGCAGCAGCTGATGGCGCTTTTTTCAGCGGTTGGTTTGGTGAGTTCAGCGCTAAGTTTGGAACACCAGTACGAGTAAACCTTTTATCAGGTGCTATGTCTTCCACATTTTTGATTGCTGCTATGACCTTAGTTAACGGAGATGCAGCCTCAATCTTTACTGTGGTTTTAGTATGCGCAATCTCAACCTTACTTGTTTCATACATCATCATCATTCCTTCAGTAATGAAGCTAAATCGCACAAGACGTGATGTTGTGCGCCCATATGAGGTGCCAGGTGGAGTTAGAGGATTCCAAGTAATTGGTTCAATCCTATTTTTCTATATCTGCATTGGTTCTATCGGGGTTGTATTCCCAGGAACACTTGAGTCAGTCTTTGGTATTGAGTATAACTTCCAAGAGATCTGGGGCATGGCAAGAGCTGATGTTCAACTATTTACTGCCGGCACAATGTTGGTAGTTATATTAATCAGCATTGCTGGTTATGTAGGAGGTAAGAAACTTAGAGAAGAGTTAGCTAACTCTAAGTAATCTGCATTAAAACAAAACTGGCGGGCTTTAATTAAAAAGCCCGCCAGTTTTTTTGCTTACTATTACTAATTATCCAAAGGTGTTACGTAAGCCCCAGATATACCACCATCTACTAAGAAGTTAGCTGCAGTAATAAAGCTTGAATCATCAGAGGCTAAAAATGCCACAGCTCCTGCGATCTCACTAGCATCAGCAAATCTGCCCATTGGAATATGAACAAGACGACGTGCTGCGCGCTCTTTATCTTTAGCAAATAACTCTTGCAGTAACGGAGTGTTAACTGGGCCAGGTGATAACGCATTCACACGAATACCTTCTCTTGCAAACTGCACACCAAGTTCGCGGCTCATAGCAAGTACGCCACCTTTAGATGCGGTGTATGCAATCTGTGATGTTGCAGCTCCCATTGTTGCCACAAAGGATGCGGTATTAATAATTGAACCCTTACCAGCCTTTTGCATATAAGGAATAACCGCTTTACAACATAGGAACACACTTGTTGTATTTACTTTAAGTACTCGCTCCCACGCGTCCAGCGGCGTAATTAAAATTGAATCATCATCAGGGGGTGATATACCAGCATTATTAAAAGCAATATCAATGCGGTTATATGTATCAAAGGCAACCTTATAAAGATTAGCAACAGCAGCCTCATTGGTGACATCACACTTAACAAATAAGCCGCCAACCTCTTTTGCTACTTTATTTCCACTTTCCTCATTGGTATCTGCAACGACAACTTTGGCGCCCTCAGCTGCTAAGCGAACGGCGGTGGCATAACCAATACCACTTCCAGCACCGGTAATAACTGCGACTCGACCCTCTAGTCTTTTACTCATTACTTATCCCCTTTAGTTATTAGTTATCAGTTGCAATAAAAACATTTTTTACTTCAGTAAATGAATCTAGCGCATCAGGTCCTAGCTCTCTTCCTAAGCCTGATTGCTTATATCCACCAAATGGTGTCCAGTAGCGAACAGATGAGTTTGAGTTAACTGAAAGATTTCCGCTCTCAACTGCCCTTGCTACCCGAATCGCTTTTCCTGAATTATTTGTCCAAATCGAGCCAGATAAACCAAACTCAGTGTCATTAGCTTTTCTAATAGCATCTTCTTCATCATCAAATGTCATAACAGATACAACTGGTCCAAAGATCTCTTCATTCCAAGACTTAGCCTTCGTATCCTTAGGAAGTAATACTGTTGGCGCCATCCAATAGCCGGCCCCCGTTGGCGCGCTCCCGGTAAAGGCAACTGGCTCATTTAAATAAGCCTGCACAGCATCTAATTGCTTCTTACTAATTAGCGGCCCCATCTCAGCTGTTGCAAGAGATGGTTCTTCTACTCTAAATTTTTTAACCGCAGTTTCAAAGGCAGACATAAATTTATCAAAGGCGCTTTTTTCAACAAGTATTCGAGAGCGCGCACAGCAATCTTGCCCTGCGTTATCAAATACGGCGCCAGGAGCGGCCGCTGCTGCCTTTTCAATATCGCTATCTGCAAAAATAACATTGGCGCTTTTGCCACCTAGTTCAAGTGTTACTCGCTTAACTTGATCAGCGCACCCTGCCATTATCTGTTTTCCAACCTCAGTTGAGCCAGTAAATACAATTTTTCTAACCTTAGGATGAGTTACAAATCTATTTCCAACAATTGATCCCTTGCCAACTATTACATTAAATACACCCTCTGGGATTCCAGCCTTAAGTGCTAACTCACCTAACCTAACTGCAGTGAGTGGCGTGTATTCAGCAGGTTTTAATACAACAGTATTTCCAGCAGCAAGGGCGGGAGCGAATCCCCAACCTGCAATTGGCATTGGAAAATTCCAAGGCACAATAATTCCAACAACACCGAGAGGTTCCTTAAAAGTTATATCAATGCCATTTGCTACTGGAATTTGTCTTCCAAATAAACGTTCAGGA
>CANLHE010000096.1 GCA_947490605.1 Actinomycetota bacterium | reverse complement strand
TACCGACATATGCACCACCTAAGCGAAATAACGCCATTGAGATGATGTAAAGAGTTGGATTGGTAGTAAATGAGAGCATCAATATGCCAAATAGAACAAAGGTGCTACCAAATAGGAGTGCGGCCTTTCTTCCCTTTTCATCTGAGAATTTACCTGCCTTAAGTAGAAATATTCCTTGAATTAGCGCACCGATTGTTATACCTAAACCAGCAATAGATGCAGTTGAGTTAAGTTTTTCAGTTACAAATAAGGGCAAAATTGATGAGCGTAATCCAAATAAAACCCAGTTGTTTAAAAATGCTAGAACCAAAGCTATTTGATAAGGGCGCAGCCTTAAGGCTTGGCTTAATGTAGTTTGTCCAATTTCACTAGTTGGTATATCAACTTTTACTCCTAACCGTTTTTCACTTAAAAATACCAATGCAGTTATGCCAGCCATTGCTAAGGTAATTGAGTAAACAAAAAATGGCGCCCGGAGTGAAATACCGGCAAGGATTCCGCCAAATGCCGGACCTGCAACTCCACCAATCAAAAATCCACCGTTATATAAGGATTGTGCTCTGGCTCGATAATCATCACCTACTGATCTCATTAGTAATGAACCTGCCGATACTGAAAACATCGATGATCCAAGTCCGCCAAGCGTTCTAAATGTTAAGAGCTGGGCGTAACTTTGAGATAGTGCAGTTAAGAAAGTAAAAAAAGAAATCATAAACAACCCAAAGCCAAGCACTGCTCGCTCGCCAAACCTATCAACTAGTTTTCCAGAGATTAATCCAGATGAAAACCGCATAATTGCAAAGCTAGAGATAATCAGGCCAATAGCTGTTTTACTTACGCCAAATGATGAGGCAAAAATAGGAACTGCTGGGATTATTAAACCAAAACCGACTGCAACAAAAAATGCAACTGCAGATAGAACTGAAACCTCTCGCGGAAGTTCCGCGAAAGGATTTCGGCTAGTTCTATTCAGTTTGATTTAACCTACCGCCTCACCAGCTGCTTCAGCTTTTGCCGCATGATGCGCTGTACTGCTTTGTAAAGGCTTTTCCTTTAAGAAAAACGCAAGTACAAATCCAATAAATGTAATTGGCGCAGCGGCAAGAAATACCACTTGAAAACTCTGTGCAAAGCTGTTTAGCACAGTGTCTCTGATCGCAGGTGGCAAGGTAGTAATTATTGAAGTATTGGTAGTAATCAAATCAAGTTTAGCTGGGTCAAATCCAGCTAAAGATTGTGGATCAGTGCTTTGCAATGTCGCAATATTATCTTGTAGATAATAGGCAATTCGATTGCTGAATATTGTTCCAAATATTGCAGTACCAAATGCGCCACCTAAAGATCTAAAGAAGGTATTTGATGAGGTAGCAATTCCCATATCTTGGAAGTCCACTGAATTCTGCAACGCAATTACAATAGTTTGCATTGATAATCCAAGGCCGGCACCAACGAGAATTGAATAAATAGAAAGTACGCCAAATGAAGTTGATTCATTAAGGGTAGACATCAATATTAAGCCAAAAGTCATTATTCCTGCACCGGCTATTGGGAATATTTTATATTTACCGGTTGTGGTAATTCTCTTGCCGCTAAATATTGACATAGAAACAATTCCAAGCATTAGTGGAATTAATTTAAGCCCTGCTTCAGTTGCTGAATTGCCTTTAACTACCTGTAAGTAAAGTGGCAACATAACAATCGCACCAAACATACCTGCTCCAATAATGAAACCTAAAACTGAGGTAAGTGAGAATGTGTGATTCTTAAATAAACGCAGTGGCAAAATTGGTTCTTTAGCACGGGTCTCTTGCCATAGAAATAGCAGGGTTAACAAAATACCTGAACCAAATACTGTAAGGGTCTTTGAGTCTGTCCAGCCATCTTCTGGTCCATAAACAGATGTTGCTAACAAAACAGTGGTGACTGCTAAAACTAAAATCAGTGCGCCAAGATAATCAATCTTATGTTCACGCTTTACCTTGGGAATATGCAGAACAGCAGAAGTAATAACTAAAGCTAAAATTCCAAATGGGATATTAATGTAAAAAATCCATCGCCAGCCAGTAATTCCCAAGATTGTTGCGTGGTCTGAGAAAAATCCACCAAGTAAAGGACCTGCGACTGATGAAAGTCCCCAAACTGCCCCAAAGAAACCTTGATACTTACCACGCTAACGCGGTGCAACTATGTCACCAATAATTACGAAAGTCAGTGCCATTAATCCACCAGCACCCACACCTTGCAATGCGCGAGTAAAAATTAACTGAGTCATGTTTTGGGAAGCGCCAGCCAATAGTGAGCCAATTAGAAATGTAATAATCGCAAATTGAAATACTGGACGACGCCCATACAAATCTGAAATTTTTCCATAGAGTGGGGTCGATGCTGTTGATGTTAAAAGATATGCAGTTACTACCCAGGTGTAGTGATTTAAGCCATCAAAATCTTCCACAATATTTTTAAGTGCAGTAGAGACAATTGTTTGATCAAGCGCCGCCAGCAACATGCCGGTCATAAGTCCGCTTAGTACGATCATGATTTCTTTATGGGTTAACGGACCACTGCTTTCACCTGATTTTGGAGCAGATTTATCTTGAGATTTAGCCATTAAATTTAATTCCTGTCTCTAATTTAGGTTTTCTAGACTTCTGATGAACGCATAGAAATCAACTTATATTCGAAGTCTAGCCAACTTTATATTATGATTTAGCGCATGAAAACCATTGTCGCAGAAAATTTAATCAAGACCTATAACAAGGGCAAAGTCAAAGCGCTCGATGGACTAAATCTTGATGTTGAAGAAGGAACAGTTTTAGGAGTTCTTGGTCCAAATGGTGCGGGCAAAACAACAACTGTGCGAATTCTTGCCACACTTCTGTCTCCTGACTCTGGAAGAGCAACAGTTGCTGGGATTGATGTTTTAAAGCATCCTGATGAGGTTAGAAAAATAATTGGATTATCTGGGCAATATGCAGCTGTTGATGAAACATTAACTGGGTGGGACAACTTGATAATGTTTGGCCGGCTTTATCATTTATCTGCGAAGCAAGCAAAAGAGCGAGCTGTTGAATTACTTGAACAATTCTCATTAACCGAATCAGCAAAGAGACCAATTAGAACTTACTCTGGTGGCATGAGACGCCGATTAGATTTAGCCGCCTCATTAATTGTTAAGCCAAAGGTTTTATTCCTAGATGAACCAACCACTGGTCTTGATCCAAGAGGTCGCCAAGATATGTGGGGAGTAATCGATGAGTTAGTAAAAGGTGGCGTGACCTTATTGCTTACAACTCAATACCTAGAAGAGGCAGATCATCTTGCAGATGAGATTGCAGTTATTGATCATGGAAAAGTTATTGCGCGCGGAACATCAGACACGTTAAAGAAACAAGTCGGTGGTGAGCGCCTTGAGATCGTAGTTGAAAACCAACATTTAGCAGCAGCTAAAGAAATTGTGGCAAAGGTAAGCGGTAGCGCAATAAATGTAGACGAAGGACTTCGCCAAATTTCAGCTCCCGTAACAACTGGAAGCAAAGCATTAATTGAAGCAGCCAAACTACTTGATGAAAAAGGTATTCATCCATTAGACATTGGTCTGAAACGACCATCACTTGATGATGTTTTCTTATCTTTGACTGGACATATAGCTGAAGAAAAAACTGAAGAGGTAGTAGACCCTAAGGCAAAACGAGGTGGAAGATAATGAATGCAATTTCAGATGCGCTAATCATCACCAAGCGTCAGTTACTCCAACTTTCCAGAGTGCCTGAAGTTTTAGTTTTCTCAACTAT
>CANLHE010000095.1 GCA_947490605.1 Actinomycetota bacterium | reverse complement strand
GCACTATCTCTTCTTCGTGTTTTAATGGCATGGCAGAGGATACAACGCCTACCCGCTTTAACTCCAATCAGCGTAATCTTTGCCAAATGCGTGAGGGAGCGGCTGAGAAAAAGATTAGAGCAAAAGCCATCTATCGCCTGCTTACAAAAAATTATCCAAATGTCAGATGCGAATTAGATTATGCAAACCCCTTTCAATTACTAGTTGCAACTGTTTTATCTGCTCAGTGCACCGATAAACGAGTTAATCAAACTACACCAGCGCTGTTTAAGAAATACAACAGTATTAAAAAGATGGCAGCAGCTGACCAAAAAGATATTGAACGGTTAGTTAAGTCAACTGGATTCTTCCGGGCTAAAGCAAAAAATATAAAAGGATTAAGTCAAAAGTTAATGGTTGAATTTAATGGTGAAGTTCCAGACAGGTTAGAAGATTTAATCTCTTTGCCAGGAGTTGGGCGAAAGACTGCAAATGTGGTCTTAGGACACGCATTTGATATTCCAGGAATTACCGTTGATACACATTTCGGCAGATTAAGTAGAAGATTTGGTTGGACAAAAGAAAATGACTCAGTAAAAGTTGAGTTTGCAGTGGCTGAGTTAATTCCGAGAAAAGAGTGGACTAATTTGTCACAGCGAATGATTTGGCATGGCCGAAGGGTGTGCCATTCTAGAAAACCAGCATGCGGTGCTTGCTCTTTAGCTAAGTTATGTCCATCATTTGGAATTGGTGAAATCAACCAAGACAAAGCAAAGAAATTAGTGAAGGTGGAGGCAGATTTTAGATGAAGAAATTTTCAATCGTTATTGCTTCACTATTTCTTTTAACAAGTTGTTCAACAGGTGAGCTGCCACAAACTTTAATCCCCGGAAGTATTCCTAGCTGTGATCAGATTGATGTAACAAAAACTACAACTGAAAAGCTTGAGATGCCATGTCTTGATGGCTCATCGGTAATTAATTTCCACACCATAAAGGGGCCAATAATTATTAATGTTTGGGGCTCTTGGTGTGAAGGTTGCCGGGAAGAGATGCCTTATTTAGTTGATCTGTATGCAACTGACACATTTACTAGTGGCAAAATAAAATTACTCGGTATTGATGTAGATGAGAGCTCATTAGATGCTGGCCCTAATTTCATTAAATCTCACAGCATGACCTGGCCACACTTATTAGATATTGATAGTAAATCAAAATTTGTCTTTGGAATGGGAGTACCAGTTACTTGGTTTATTGATGCAAATGGGGAAGTGATCTATAAACATGTTGGCTCATATCGAGCGAAAGAAGAGTTGTATCAACAAGTGGAGAAGTACTTCAAGGTTAAACTTTGAATTATTTTGATTTAATTGTTGCATTAGCACTACTAATTACCGCAATTGGTGGATTTAGAAGTGGTTTACTGCAAAGCATTTTTAAAACAGCCGGCTATATCGCAGGTGGTGTAATTGGTGTTGCTATCGCTGTTGAGGTAATGAGCAAGTGGAGTAATACCCTGGCAAAAGCTGGGGGTGCGATTATTTTAATTTTATTACTGGCAACAGCAGGTGAGTTTATTTTAGGAAAGGTTGGCTTAGGTTTTAGAAAAGCACTTCTAATCTCACCATTAAAATTTATTGATTCATTACTAGGTGGAGTGTTATCGGTAGTTAGAACCTCATTTATTGCTTATTTAGTAGCGATAATCTTGATCGCAACCCCATGGAGTATTGGTAGTAAATACATAACCCCATCAAAGTTTTATACCTACGCCGATTCACATCTACCAAAGGTAATTACTGACTTAAAAACTCAAGCAGACAAGTTATTTAAAGAGCTTAATTAATCTTCGCTCTTTCCACTTTGCAAACCTTCTGAAATTAACTTCATAACATTTGGATCAGCAAGTGTGGTTGAGTCTCCCACCGCGCGGTTTTCAGCAACATCACGCAGAAGTCTTCTCATAATCTTTCCGCTTCTAGTTTTAGGAAGCTCTGCCACCACCATGATCTGACGTGGTTTTGCAATCGGGCCAATCTCTTTTGCAACATGATCACGTAATTGTTTAACTAACGCATCCCCGGTGGCAGCTTCAATGCCACCTCTTAAAATTACAAATGCCACAATTCCCTGCCCAGTCATCTCATCATTGGCGCCAACAACAGCTGCCTCTGCAACTGCTTCATGTGAAACTAAAGCTGACTCAACCTCGGTGGTTGAAATCCGGTGCCCTGAAACATTCATTACATCATCAACACGACCAAGTAACCAGATCGCACCATCTTTATCTAACTTGGCGCCATCTCCTGCAAAATATAAATTACTAAATCTTGACCAGTAAGTTTCTTTGTAACGATCAGGCTCTTTCCAAATACCACGCATCATCGATGGCCAAGGCTCGGTTAACACTAAGTAACCACCACGACCATTACCAACTGCTTTACCTTCATCATCAACAACATCAGCTCCTATGCCAGGAAGTGGCCGCATTGCACTACCTGGTTTAGTTGCTGTAACTCCTGGTAATGGTGAAATCATGATTGCGCCAGTTTCAGTTTGCCACCAGGTATCAACAATTGGGCAATTATTTTTACCAATTACTTCGCGATACCACATCCATGCCTCAGGATTAATTGGTTCACCAACAGAACCTAATAGGCGAAGGGATGAAAGATTAGATCCATTTGGATACTCATCTCCCCACTTCATCCAAGTTCTAATTAAAGTTGGTGCGGTATATAAAATGCTTACTTTATATTTTTCAATTAATTGAAATAATCGCCCCTTAGTTGGGGTATCAGGTGTTCCTTCATACATCACCTGCGTTGCACCATTAATCAACGGCCCATAAACCACATATGAATGCCCGGTTATCCAGCCAATATCTGCGGTGCACCAATAAACATCTGTCTCTGGTTTTAAATCAAATACTGCGGAGTGTGTAAAAGCTGCCTGAGTTAAGTAACCACCAGTGGTGTGATAAATACCCTTTGGTTTTGCCGTAGTTCCAGAGGTGTAGAGAATAAATAAACCATTCTCAGAATCAAAAAACTCGGCTGTGTGTTTATCAGATTGCTTATCAACAATCTCATGCCACCAAATATCTTTATCACTCCAAGCAGTATCTTGGCCAGTTCGCTTAACAACTAAAACATTTTTAACATTTGTTGCACCCTTTAGTGCTTCATCAACTGCTGGCTTTAACGCAAAGGCAGCGCCTTTGCGATAACCACCATCGGCAGTAATTACTAAGGTGGCATCAGCATCTTGAATTCGAGATAACAAAGAGTCAGCAGAGAAGCCACCAAATATCACAGAGTGCATTGCGCCTAACCTTGCGCAGGCAAGCATTGCAATTGCTGCCTCTGGAATCATCGGCATATAGATTGCAACGCGATCACCTTGTTTAATCCCAAGTTCAATTAACGCATTCGTTGTCTTACAAACCTCACTTAGTAATTGCGCGTAGGTGATTGTGCGAGTATCTCCAGGCTCACCCTCAAAATGAAATGCCACCCGATCACCACGTCCTGCTAATACATGAACATCTAAACAGTTATAACTTGCATTTAACTTTCCACCAATAAACCATTTAGCAAAGGGTAGTTGCCAATCAACAACCTGGTCCCATTTTTTATCCCAGTGCAATCTATTAGCTTGTTTTTCCCAAAAAGCTAAGCGATCTTTATTTGCCTCACCATAAATATCACTCTTTGCATTTGCATTCTTAACAAAAGATTCAGATGGGGCAAAGGTGCGATCCTCGTAGGATAAATTCTCAAATGATTCACTGCTCATGATGTGGCTAGATTATCAGCGATGAGT
>CANLHE010000094.1 GCA_947490605.1 Actinomycetota bacterium | reverse complement strand
TAGAGAGTATGGGATCAGCTAAAACTGGAAGTGATCAGAATTTAATTACGGTAGCAGCACTTAGAGATATTGCTAAAGAAATTATCTCAGCAAAAGGTGACCTGCCAGTTGGTACCGCAGATCAAGATCGGCTTGGTCAATCAATAGCAATTGCTAATACTTGGCTAGATCCAGAGATTCTTTTTCCGTCGGCAACAGCTCCAACTCAAAGTGCTTGGGCAAAGCGAGAGTGGCTTGATGAATCACTTGCTGGTTGGCAACAATTAATAGAGCCATTAGCAGTTGGTATGGCAGATGCGCTGGCAAATGTAATCTCAAGCTCATCATCCTCACTGCCAATCGAATTCACTGGGGAGGTAAATCAGAGCCCTGAGCAACAAGATGCGATGAAGGCGATGCTGGCTCGCCTGCTGCGAGGCTTTATGGGCACCTTAATTGCAACCCACTTAGGTAAAGGGATTGGATTGCTAGCAAACTCAATTACTGGCGCAAATGATGTTGCAATACCACTTTTAAAAGCTGACTCTGGCTCTCACCTAATCCCTCAAAATGTTAATGAATGGGCGCAAGGACTCGGCATTGATCTAGAACAGGTGACAATTTATCTAGCACTTCGCGAGGCAGCGGCGGCTCGATTATTTGCAAATACCACTTGGTTAAATACCTATCTTAAAGATGCAATTATCTCTTATGGCAAAGGCATAACTATTGATGTTGATTCAATTACTCGCCAAGCAGAAGAGGCAATGTCTAGTGGTGATATCGATATAAATAATCCAGAATCTTTAAATCTTGCGCTAAATGCTGGTTTATTCACACCACAACAAACTCCGGCGCAGGAGTTAGCGCTAACTAAACTTGAAATGGCACTAGCTTTAATAGAAGGCTGGATTGATCATGTTATCTCTGAGGTTGCTTCCGATCGGATGCCAGCATTTAATGCTTTGATTGAAAACTCTAGAAGGCGCCGTGCTACCAACTCACCAATGCAACAGTTATTTGCAAACCTGCTTGGCCTTGAAGTATCGCCAAGAAAAATGCGGGAGGCATCTGCTTTTTGGGGTGAGGTTAAGAAAATTAGAGGCGCTGATGGTCGAGATAAATGCTGGGAGGATCCAGCATTTTTGCCAATGCCAGATGATTTAGCTGATGTGGCGGCATTCTTAAATAGTGTGACTGTGCCAGATGATCTATCTGGGCTGATCTAAGTTTAAAACTAAAAAGCGAAATCCCCGGGCGCACAATTTCTTATCTGCCTTCCCCTTGCAGATATGAAACGGTTATCCGGGGACTTCGTAGCGCAAACCTATGTTAATAAAAGGTGAGAATCAACTTAATATGGTGTTTTGAGAAGTAAATCTCAAAATATATTTTCGCAATTACCCGTCAAATTGCTTTGAAAAAAATCATTACAAACCACGCGGTGGCAGTTAATAGGGATAGGTCGAGCGAGCGCGTAAAATTTAACTCGTTCTCTGTGGATTAACCTGTGGAGATAACCTAATTATGGTGGATAAGTAGAGGTAATGGTGGATAACTTTGAACAGCAAATCCTCTTTACCGATATTTTGCCGCCCGTGTCCCAAATTTCTTCGCGGAAGAAAAGGATTACCGATCAGCTGCCTGCTGATTTACCCCCATTTCGAGTAATTCGAAAAGAGCGCAGGCGGCGCAGCGTTAGCGCATACCGGCAAGGCGGTGTCATAGAGATTCACATTCCAGCCAAGATGAGTAGGCGCCAGGAAATCGAAATGATCCCTGAGATGATTTCAATGGTCTTACGCCGTGAGGCACGAGAGCGCAAAACCGATCTGCAATTAATGGAGATTGGCATGCAACTGCTAACTCAATACCTACCTGAGTTTGATGTGCACCCAGCAAGTATTAATTGGCGCAATATGAGTGAGCGATGGGGATCTTGCACCACGGTAGATCGCACAATTCGAATCTCAGATCGATTAGTTGGTTCACCTGCCTACGTTTTAAATTACATTATTTTTCATGAGCTAATTCATTTAAGAGTTCCAGGCCATGACAGTGAATTTAATGATTACTTAATTAGATATCCCGACCAAGGTAGAGCCGAAGCATTTTTGGAAGGTTTTGAACTTGGCTGCCAAAGTGGTGGATCTGGTGTTATCCCGGCGGTAAATATCTAGTTTTACCCCTTTTTTTTAGATTATTGAGTAATTTTTTAGATTTTACGCGTGGAAAACCCCAGTTGAGCGTGGCGCGGGGGGTATGGTGTTGCTATTCGTACTCACATGCGGGAACTGTCCGGCATGCTCCCAAGAGTACGGCGGATGGAGGAAGAAAATGGCTGAAGAATACAAGGGTGAGGCTTACTGCGTTAAGTGCAAAGAGAAGCGCGCTTTTGAAGGACATGTAAAGGTCTCTGATTCAGGTCGCCGGATGGCGCAAGGAATTTGCCCAGTATGTGGCACAAAAGTAAATCGTATTCTTGGTAAGGCTTAATAACTAAGCAAGTAACCAAAAGTAAAAGCGGCGAAGGTTGGATTTAATCCCAACTTTCGCCGCTTTTTTGTTAACCCTTCCTAGTTAACAGTTGTTATTAACTTTTTAAATTAACTAGCTACCGCAATCTTGGCTGGCCGGCCCGGAAGCCTCTTACTTTGAATTACTTGACCTTCATCAAATAACTCTCCTCCCCATACGCCGCATGGTTCAGCTCTGGAGAGTGCGCCCTCTAAGCACTTTGCTTGCATTGGGCAAGCGCCACATAACGCCTTAGCCTGGGAGATCATTGGTGCCACCTCACTGAAGAAAAGCTCTGGATCGGCAGAGTGACAAGGCAGGCTGCTCATTTTGGCTGGCTCAGTAATAGTAGGTACGAAAGGATTATCAGCGCGCTTATATCCATCCTTAGCCTTATTACTCTTATTACCGGCATGGGTAGTAGAGGAGTTGCTGGCGTAATCGGTATAGGAGATAACTGGGGCATCTTCAAAAGCCCAGGTGATATCACCTAATCCAATTTTTGCAGTTGGGCCTTCTGCCCAACCTGGGATAAGTAGTTCGCTGAAGAGAACGGTCATCGTTCTCACCTTTCCTTTCGGTTGTCATTCATTTGTTTGGTTCTTTTTTCTCTTTGCCATTTTGGCTTTTTATTATTTAGAAGATATTTAGATAAAAGAAAAAGGGCCCCGAATCATTAGATTCGCGGGCCCCTTGGCTTCTATCTCGGATTAACCGATATAGCTCCCAGGGGTGCGATCTGATGTAAAGGTATAAAAACCCTTATTCGAGCGCTTATTTGTCCAGTCTGTGCGATATGAAGCGGTCGCAGCAGCGGATGAAATGGCAGGCCAATTAACAGCGGCTGCAGGTGCAGCAACTGTGGTCTGATTAATTAACTTTGCCATGTCGCAAAGGGGAAAGCATTGACCTGCATTGATGCAACTTAATTAAATTGTGCTAAAAATACGCTGGGCTTGCCCGCATAGGTGATTTGGATTCGCTGCTTTGCCCTAGTAACTCCCACATAAAACAGCCTGCGCTCTTCATTTAAATCATTACCCATCGGTAGCACGCCATCAGATACCCCAATTAAAAACAGGTGATTCCACTCAAGTCCTTTAGCCGCATGCAAGGTAGCAAGAGTTATGCCCGGCAGGGTGGGCGGATTATTTTGTTCGGCCCGATCTTCAATCTCTCGTAAAAATGCGCGCATATTTGTGCCGCCATTTTCTTGAATGCTTTTGGCAAGACGTAAAAAAGCGGTCACATAATCAGCATCACCAAATGGGCGAAGTACTGATACTAAATCGGCATACCAATCACCGATTTCGGAAGGTAGAACTGAGGCACTACGGAGAACTCG
>CANLHE010000093.1 GCA_947490605.1 Actinomycetota bacterium | reverse complement strand
GCTTCAGTTGATTTCCAAGTTGGCACCGGACGTATGCCAATGCAGGATATGAGCCAGCAAGCAATGCGTAAGGCACCACTTTATAATGAAGAAGAAGTTGCTGCCCTTGCAGCCTATGTTGCATCCTTAGCCCCTGGGCCTGCTTCGTTAACAAATGAAGAGATCACTTGGGAGCGCGATGGCAATACCGCCGATGGTGGTGAGCTATTTAGAAATAACTGCGCAATGTGTCATAACTTTGCCGGCCAAGGTGGCGCGCTATCTCAAGGAAAGTATGCACCAACCTTGATGGGGGTTGAGCCAAAACATATTTATGAAGCATTGATTACCGGCCCGCAAGCAATGCCAGTATTTTCTGACAAAGTTGTTACACCAGAGGAAAAACTTTCAATTATTAAGTGGATTAAAGCTGCTGAGAGTGAGCCAAATTTAGGTGGCGCAGCCCTTGGTCGGGTTGGTCCGGTTACTGAAGGTTTATTGATTTGGACGGTCGGAATTGGTTTATTAATTGGTATCGCTGTCTGGCTTACTGCAAAGGCTAGGTAAATATGTCAAAAGAGTTAGAGCCGCTTAGCGATCCTGGATTACCAGAACACGTTCACCGTAAAGCAGATATTGATCCAATTGCAGCAAAGCGGGCAGAGCAACAGGTTGCAATCTTGTTCTCACTCTCCGCCCTTGGCACACTTTTGTTTATCTACTCATTCTTCTTTGTTAAAGAGGATGTATTTATCTTCTTGCCAATTTTAGGAAATACCAACGCCCATCAATTAGGTATTGGTCTTGGTATGGCATTTGGCCTTTTCTTTATTGGTATCGGCGCAGTTCATTGGGCAAAAACATTAATGCCTGATCAAGAAGTAATTGCCCAACGTCATGAATTAAAATCAGAGCCAGAAGATCGGGAGGCATTAGTTAAAGCTGCTAAAGAGGGCGCACATGCAGCTGGCTTAGGTAGAAGACCATTAATTAAGAGAAGTTTAATTGGCGCAGCCGCTCTTGCAGGTCTTCCTGGTGTAATAATGCTTAGAGATTTAGGACCACTTCCTGGTAAAGATCTTGAGAAAACAAATTGGAAAGCCGGTACCCGGTTAGTTACTGATCCAGGGGACCGACCAATCAAAGCAAGTGATTTAGAGGTTGGCGCTGTTGCTCAAGTTCTACCTGAATTACTGCCAGGACAAAAGCGCACCTTAGAAGATATTGGAAAAGACGCAGTTTTGTTAATTAGATTACGCCCTGCTGAGTTTCAATTAGATGCTGAGCGACTTTCCTGGACCCATGAAGGAATTATCGCCTTCTCAAAGATCTGCTCACATATGGGATGCGCAGTTGCGTTATATGAACAAACCACAAAACATTTACTTTGCCCATGTCATCAATCAACCTTTGATGTCACCCGGGCTGCCAAGGTAATATTTGGACCATCAGCTCGTCCCCTACCCCAACTTGCTATTACGGTAGATTCGGAAGGAAACTTAATTGCCAAACAGCCATTTAGTGAACCGGTTGGCCCTAGCTTCTGGGAGAGATCATCATGAGTGCACGTGAGCGCGTAACTGGAACTGTTGCTAATTATGTAGATGAGCGAACAGGTGCTGCGGCATATCTGAAGAAGAATTTACAAAAAGTATTCCCAGATCACTGGTCATTTATGTTGGGTGAGATTGCACTTTACTCATTTGTTATTTTGTTACTCTCTGGCACCTTCTTAACCTTTTGGTTTGATCCTTCCATGCGAACTGTGGTCTATGAAGGAAGTTACCAACCATTAAAAGATGTTGAGATGAGCGCGGCTTACGCCTCTGCTCTTCATATCTCATTTGATGTTCGCGGCGGGCTTTTAATGCGCCAAATTCACCACTGGGCGGCTTTAATTTTTATGGCAGCAATTGTGGTTCACCTACTTCGCGTTTTCTTTACCGGTGCATTCCGTAAGCCACGTGAGTTCAACTGGCTGCTAGGAATTGGTCTATTGACTCTAGGAATTGTTGAAGGCTTCCTTGGTTACTCACTTCCTGATGATTTGTTATCTGGAACTGGACTTCGAATTGCCCAAGCAATTATTCAAGCCCTTCCAGTAGTTGGTACCTATATATCCTTCTTCGCATTTGGTGGCGCCTTCCCTGGCCATGTATTTATTCCACGTATTTACACCATGCATATTTTGTTAATTCCAGGAATCTTCCTAGCTTTAATTACCGTGCACTTAATGTTGGTTTGGTACCAAAAACACACTCAGTATCCAGGTCCTGGTAGAACTGAGAAGAATGTTGTTGGTTATCCATTAATGCCGACCTACATGGCAAAAGCTGGCGGATTTTTCTTTATCGTATTTGGCGTTACTGCATTCTTAGGAGCAGTTGCTTCCATTAACCCAATTTGGCTCTACGGTCCTTACACACCGGGGCAGATCTCTGCCGGCTCTCAGCCCGATTGGTATATGGGTTGGCTAGATGGCTTGGTGCGAATGGCACCGCCACTTGAAAGCTACATCTTCGGTCACACTATTTCTTGGAATATTTTAATTCCGGGATTGATTATTCCAGGCATCTTATTTACCGGTATGGCGCTCTATCCATTTATTGAAAGTTGGATAACCGGTGATAAGCGCGAGCACCACCTATTAGATCGCCCAAGAAATGTGCCAAATAGAACAGCACTCGGTGCTATGTCTCTTACCTTCACCATAATTGCATTAATCAATGGTGGTAATGACATTATTGCTACCCACTTTGATCTTAGTATTAATCAAATTATGTGGTTCTCTCGAATTGGCATCATTGTTCTGCCACCACTCGCCTTCGTAATTACAAAGCGTATTTGTCTCTCACTACAACGAGCAGATCGTGAGCTTGTACTTCATGGCAGAGAGACTGGCAGATTAGTAATGCTGCCAAGTGGTGAGTTTATTGAGATTCATGAAGAGTTATCTGAGGCAAAGAAATACACCCTCACCCAACATGAGCAACCAAAAGCAATTGAATTAGTAACTGAAGATGCTGGTGGGGTATTAAATCCAAAGGGATTTAGAGCAAAACTGCAGGCAAGATTTAGTGCAGCCAATGCTGAAAATATTGCCAAGCCAACTGCTGCTGAGGTTAAAGAGCTTGAGGGCGGGCACCACTAAATTTATTTAACGGGACAAACCAATACACAATGGTTTAGGTCCGGCGTTGGTATTTCCATACCGATGATGAGTAATTGACACACTTTGCTCTAAGAACCATCTACTCATCTCAACATCACCGCGTGAAGTAATCGGTCTCATATCGCAGCTAATTCCATTTTCCATTAACGCATTGATAGGCGCAATCTCAGAGGATAACCATCTAGCCCGATCAAACTCCTTAGCATGTTCGGCAAACTCTGCCGCGGTTTCAACTACTAAGTTTGCTAGCCGTGGAATTAATGTGTCACTACTTAATCTAGTGATTACCCCTAAATCATTCTTTAGCCAGCTTAAGAAATCTAATTCATCCTTGCTGGTACCGCTTTCAATCCGGATTAGAAAACCATTTTTATATGAGCGATAACGTTGATAATTCTTCTCAACCTCAAGGCCACTCTTATCCAGAGCTAATTTTCCAACTGAATTAAGCCATTTATTTGCAGCCTCTTTCATGGGCAAGAAGTGCTTCATCTGGTGCCAATTGCGAAGTGTTGCAACATAATTTGATCCACCTGCTTTTGCAGTTGCCCCTACTGAGCTCTTCTTCCAGCCACCAAATGGTTGGCGATTAACTATTGCCCCAGTTACTCCTCGGTTAACATAAAGATTGCCCGCTTCAACATTATCAATCCAATACTCACACTCACCTTGGTCCAAAGATTGAATGCCAGCAGTTAGCCCGAACTCGGTTGCATTTTGCCATTCAACTGAGTGTT
>CANLHE010000092.1 GCA_947490605.1 Actinomycetota bacterium | reverse complement strand
CCTTCGATCTCAATAGCACCGTCTTTCTTGGCCAAGCGATACCTACTTATCTGTTCTAAATTAGGTTTACCCCTTACGAGGCAGGAGGGTTAGTTTAGGCGGGGTGGGTAAAAAAGGAAAATCCGCTAAATCCCACCAAAATCTATGCGGGAAATCAGAGCAGATCTGAGATTGAAATACCCAATCTGCCTAGCTGATCGGCCCCACCATCTACTGCAGTTAATACAAAAGGTTTTCCATCGGGTGCGATTGCATAAGTGTGTTCAAAGTGGGCACCCTTTGATGAATCATGGGCGACAACTGTCCAATCATCACTTAAAACTTTAGTTCGCTCATTACCTCTAGTAATCATTGGCTCAATTGCAAGTGCCATACCGGCAACTAACTCTGGGCCATTTCCGGCTGGGCCAAAATTTAAAATATGTGGCTCTTGATGCATCGCACTGCCAATGCCATGACCGCCATACTCGCGCAAAATTCCATACTTACCTTGTGAGTTTATATAACCTTCAATAGCTGCTGAGATATCAGTCAACTTTCCACCCGCACGGCCTGCTGCAATTCCCCGCCACATCGACTCCTCGCAGACATCCATCAACTTTTGATCAGCTGCTTCCACTTCACCTAAACCAAATGAGATAGCAGCATCACCATGCCAACCATCAATAATTGCGCCAAAATCTATTGATAAAAGATCACCTGAAATTAACTTTCTTTTATTTGGAATTCCATGCACAACCTCTTCATTAACAGAGGCACAGATAACTGCTGGGAAGCCGTGGTAGCCAAGAAAGGATGGTGTTGCATTATGTTTTTTAAGGTTAGCAACTGCAATCTCATCTAACTCAATTGTGGTCATACCAACTTGAGCAGAATCTTTAATCAACTTTAAGGTATCAGCTACTACTAATCCGGCCTTACGCATGGATTTTAATTGCTCTAAGTTTTTTAATTCAATTGCCATTTTAGCTACTTTAAAGATGCAATAGCTTTTTCGGTAATTGCACTTACATCCCCTAAAGCTGAGATATTTTTTAGTAATCCTTTTGAACTATAGAAAGTAATAATTGGTTCAGTTTGCTCGGTATAGATCTCTAGCCGGCGAGCGACCACCTCTTCTTTGTCATCTTCTCGTTGGTAAAGCTCACCTTGGCACTTATCACAAACTCCTGCCACCTTAGGTTTTTCAAACTCAACATGGGATGAAGCACCACAACCTCGACAAGTTCTGCGGCCAGATAATCTTTTAATAATCTCAGCGTTATCAATCTTAAGTTCTAATACCGCATCTAGCGGCATTTTCTTATCAGATAAAATCTGATCAAGAACATCTGCTTGATTAGTATTTCTTGGAAAACCATCTAGTAAAAAGCCATTTGCAACATCGGAATTACCCAGGCGATCTCTAACCATCTCATTGGTAACTGAATCTGGTACTAACTCACCACGATCCATATAACTTTGTGCCTGCTTACCTAAATCTGTGCCATTTTTTAAATTAGCGCGAAAAATATCACCAGTTGAAATATGTGGAATTTTAAAGTACTTAGCTAAATGAACTGCCTGCGTTCCTTTACCAGCACCTGGTGGGCCAACCAGGATTAAACGCATTAGCGCAAGAACCCCTCATAGGAACGTTGTTGTAGTTGAGACTCAATCTGCTTGGCAGTATCTAAACCAACACCAACAACAATCAAAATTGCAGTTCCACCAAATGGGAAGTTTTGTGAAGCTTGGAAAAGGATAAGAGCAATAATTGGAATAATCGCAACAAATGCTAAGTAAAGAGAGCCAGGTGCGGTAATTCTAGATAATACATATTGCAGATATTCACTAGTTGGCTTACCGGCTCTAATACCAGGAATAAAGCCACCATACTTCTTCATATTCTCAGCAACCTCATCTGGGTTGAAAGTAATTGCTACATAGAAGTAGGTAAAGAAAATAATTAGTAATGCATAGGTGGCAACATATATTGGGTGATCACCACTAATAAAGTTTTTAGAGATCCAAGTTGCCCAACCTGCTTGGCTACCGCTGAAGTTAACAAGTAAAGATGGAATATAAAGCAAAGAAGATGCGAAAATAACTGGAATTACACCAGATTGGTTTACCTTAATTGGAATGTAGGTACTTGTTCCACCATATTGCTGACGTCCAACTTGACGCTTGGCATACTGAACTGGAATACGACGTTGGGCTTGCTCAACAAATACCACCGCAGCCACAACTAGTACTCCCACAGTCATTACAAATATAAATGCAAACCAGCCCTTTTGTAATCTAATTGACCACAACTGTCCAGGAAAACTAGCTGCAATAGAGGTGAAAATTAAGATTGACATACCGTTACCAACGCCGCGATCAGTAATTAACTCACCTAACCACATAATTACCGAAGTTCCGGCGGTCATAACTGCAATCATGGTGAGAATTCGCAGCCATGAAGTGTCAGGAATAATTGGTAGAGAACAGTTAGCAAAGATTCTGCCTTGAATTCTGGCAACTGCGATTAAGCCAGTTGATTGCAAGATTGCTAGCCCAATTGTTAAGTAACGTGTGTACTGAGTTAATTTGGCAGTTCCAGATTGTCCCTCTTTCTTTAATGCTTCAAAGCGAGGAATAACTACAGTTAACAATTGAACAATAATTGAGCTAGTGATGTAAGGCATGATTCCTAATGCGAAAACGCTAAGTTGTAGTAACGCGCCTCCGCTAAATAGGTTAATCAATCCAAATAGACCGCCAGTATTTGCCGTCTTTAAACACTCCTGCACATTCACATAGGAAACACCAGGTGTTGGAACTACTGAACCAAGTCTAAATAAGGCCATAATTGAAAGGGTGAAGAAAATCTTCTTGCGCAAGTCAGGTGTTTTAAACGCCTTACCAAATGCTGCTAACAAGATATTCCCCTTTCGTTCTAGCTAATAATTAAAGAGTTTTTGCAGAGCCACCAGCTGCTGAGATTTTCTCAGATGCTGAACTTGAGAACGCATGAGCTGACACAGTTACCTTTACTGAGATCTCACCATTACCAAGTACTTTAACTGGATAACCCTTACGAGCTGCACCTTTTTTAACTAAATCATCAACTGTTACATCCCCACCCTTTGGGTAAAGTGAGTTAATAGTTGAGATGTTAACCGCCTGATACTCAATTCTTTCTGGGTTTTTAAATCCACGAAGTTTTGGCAAGCGCATAACTAATGGCAACTGACCGCCTTCAAATCCAGCACGAACTACGTTACGAGCACGTGTTCCTTTACCACCACGACCTGCGGTCTTTCCCTTAGAAGCTTCACCGCGACCCTTACGAGTCTTAGCTTTTTTAGCTCCAGGGGCTGGACGCAAATGATGAACCTTAAGCACCATTGTTATTCAACCTCCTCAACTGCAATTAAGTGACGTACGGCGTAAACCATGCCACGGATCTCTGGACGATCTTCCTTAACAACTACATCACCAATTCGCTTTAAACCTAATGAGCGAAGTGTGTTGCGTTGATCAGGCGGATTGCCAACCTTTGATCTAACTTGGGTAACTTTTAATCTAGGCATTAGGCACCAACCTTTACTTGCTCAGCAATTAACCGAGTGATTGCTGCAGGTGCAACATCCTCTAGTGGGCGACCACGACGAGCTGCAATTGCAGTTGGATTCTCAAGCATCTTCAATGCTGCCGCCGTTGCGTGCACCATATTGATTGGATTACCTGAACCTAAAGATTTTGTTAATACATCAGTGATACCAACGCACTCAAGAACTGCGCGAACTGGACCACCTGCGATTACACCAGTACCTGGGGATGCTGGACGAAGCAAAATAACTCCGGCAGCTTTCTCACCTTGAACTGGGTGCGGAATAGTTCCATTTAATAATGGCACCTTAAAGAAATTCTTCTTGCCATCTTC
>CANLHE010000091.1 GCA_947490605.1 Actinomycetota bacterium | reverse complement strand
CTAAGCTGTCGCCAACTCTAAGATGAACTGGATCTCTTCTGCCGCGACGTAAGCCAACGCCGCCAATCATTCGATCCATTACTCCGCGCATGTACCAAAGAAAATCAGCGCCATACCAACCTGTCTCGCCACCGATTTCTTCAATCGCTTCCCACAAACTTTTAATTGATGCATCAGTAACTCGCACCTTGCTATCTTTATATAACGCTTCCCCAGCCCATTCTGGATCACTTTGGGCTTTCTGCCATGGCGCAGTTGGCAATGTTGCATCAGACCAACGAGTTGGCACGGTATTTCCAGAGACATTTGTTAGCGCTAAATTAATCGCAGTTTCTACATCAATTAAACCCTCTGGTGGGTTTGGAATTAAATGAGAGATAGATTTTTTAGGATCAGCAACTACTTCGCTAATTAATGAACCAACTAGTGGCCTAGCAAGTGATGTTGGTACTGGGGTAACAAAACCAATCCAAAGGCTGGATAACTTTGGCGTTAATACTGGCACCTTAATAATTAATCGCTTGCGCAATCCAGACAACTTAGCAAATTTTTGCATCATATCTGCATAGGAAAGAATCTCAGGACCGCCAATATCAAAAACTCCGGCAACTGGTTTCTCAAGCTTTGCGGCATTTCTTAGGTACCAAAGGACGTCTCTAACCGCAATTGGATGAGTTTTGTTCATTACCCATTTAGGTGTGGTCATAATTGGCAAGCGGTGAGTTAGATGGCGCAACATTTCAAATGAAGCAGAGCCAGATCCAATAATTATGCCTGCGCGCAATTCCATTACTGCAACCGAAGTTGTAGCTAACTCTTTTCCAGTATTAGCTCTAGATTGCAAATGCTTACTAGTTTTTGCATCATTGTTAATACCACCTAAATAAACAATTTGTTTAACTCCACACTGCTCGGCAGCTTTTGCAAAGTTACGGGCCATTTCAGATTCAATCTGATCAAAGTTTGGACCTAAGTTAATTGAATGCAATAAATAAAATGCAGTATGAACTCCAGTTAAAGCTTTAACTGTTGATTGATAATCTGAAGCATTTCCAACCGCTACCTCTACATCATTTGCCCAGCTATGGCTCTGTGCCTTATTGGCATCGCGAACAAAAACTCGCACCTTTGCTTTATCGGCAAGTAAGGATGTGACAAGCCGGCCGCCCACATACCCAGAGGCACCAGTTACAAGAATCAATCGCTCATCACTCATGGTGAAAACAGTAGACTTAAGTCAATGAATA
The DNA here is from genome assembly GCA_947490605.1 of Actinomycetota bacterium. The sequence continues at coordinate 2,673 of CANLHE010000091.1, read as the reverse complement.
AACCAAAAGTAGTTATTTTAGGTGGCGGATTTGGCGGGCTAGCCGCTGCCCGTGCCCTCTATAAATCTGCTGAAGTGACCGTTGTTGACCGTCATAACTTCCAAACCTTCCTGCCATTGCTTTATCAGGTATCAACTGCAGGTCTTGCAGCAGATCATGTGGCATATCCAATACGAGGTGCACTTAGAAAGACTGATATTAAGTTTCGAATGGGCTCTCCCATCTCAATTGATCATAAAAATAAAGAGGTTAAATTAGATAGCAGTGAGGTTTTAAATTTTGATCATTTAATTGTGGCATTAGGTTCAGTCTCAGCTGATTTTGGAATACCTGGCGTTAATGAGTACGCATTAGGTATGAAGACAGTTCATGAAGCATTAACCATCCGCGCTGAAATTATGCGCAGGTTTGAAGATCTTTGTAGATTTGAAGATGACACTAAGTTATCAATATCAGTAATTGGTGGTGGCCCTACTGGTGTTGAGATGGCTGGTGCGATTGCCGAGTTAATTCGTGGCCCACTTAAATCTGATCAAGCACATGCTGCTGCCCACATTCAGGTTTCATTAATTGAGGCAGGTCCTCGCCTGCTGCCACCATTTGCACCATCATTATCTGAGCGGACCAAAAAAGATTTAGAAAAACTTGGCGTAAAGGTAATGCTAAATGCAGCTGTGAAAGCAATTGAGCACCGAAAGATAATTCTTAAAGATGATTCAGTACTTAACTCTGAGATCACAATTTGGGCAGCAGGGGTTAAAGGATCTGATGCTATGGCGCAATTAAGTCTGCCAACTATTGGAAATAGAGTTGCGGTTGAACCAACGATGCAGGTTCAGAATTACCCAAATATTTGGGCATTAGGAGATATTGCTGGCGCACTTGGAAAAGATGGCCGGCCACTACCAATGGTTGCCCCAGTTGCAATTCAGCAAGGTAAATTTATTGCAAAACAAATTGCAAGATTAATCTCCAATAAACCACTTACGGTGTTTAAGTATTTAGATAAAGGCTCAATGGCAACAATTGGTAGAAATAAAGCGATTGTGCAGGTAAGGGGCCTGAAAATAGCAGGGCCAATTGCTTGGTTAATCTGGTTGTGGCTACACCTGTTTTATCTATTAGGTGGGCGAAATAAAATCGGCACTATGGCAGATTGGACTTGGAACTACTTAACCTTTGATCGCGGCAATCGCCACATCATGGATTCTTACTAATGACTAAACCAGTATTTCGTAAGTTTATTGAAGTTGATAAACATCAGATCTGGTCGGTTAAGTGGCAAAACAATGGTCAACCAGTTGTATTACTTCATGGTGGTTTAAGCCATACCGCAAAGTGGGAGAAACAAATCCTGCCAGCTGTTGCAAAAACCCATCAACCATTTGCCTATGATCGAACCGCACACGGTTACACAAAGGTTCGCCCTGGCTATATGCACTTTGATTTTCAAGTAAATGAGTTAATTCATTTTTTAAAAACTGTTGTTAAGAAACCTGCCCACATCATTGGCTGGAGTGATGGTGGCAATATTGGATTACTTGCGGCAATTAAGCGGCCAGATCTAATTAAATCTTTAGTTGGCATCGGTATGAACTACACATATGACGCAGGGCTCTCATTTGATTTAAACACTGTGGAAGCAAGTGAGGAAGAGATTGCTAATTTTGTGAAGATGACCAAGCAGGATCCAAAGTTACTGCTTGAGATTAAGCAAAAAGCATTCAAAGTTTGGGCTACTGAGCCAAAGTTAAAGTTAGCTAAATTAAAGAAGATTAAATGTCCAGTATTGGTATTGGCAGGTGATGATGAGCCATTTAATAGCAAGATGACATTTGAGATGTATGAAGCAATCCCTAATGGCCGTTTGGCAGTTATTCCAGGGGCATCACACGCTGTTGTGAATGAGAAAACAAAGTTGATGCAAGAGGTAATTAAGGATTTTTATAAAACATTAGATTTTCCAATTACTAAGATGCCAAACCGCAGAGCTAAACAACAAGCGAAGATCTTAAGAAACTCTTAACTCACCAACTGCGCCCTTAGGCACAAACGGCATACTTGGAAATACTGCATCAACCTTTTTGTATTGTGAGTTTTGAGCAGGCCGTGGATCTGTCTCACCTTTATTTGGCCACATTGAAAAAGCTCGCTCTGCTTGCGCGGTAATAGTTAGAGATGGATTAACGCCAAGGTTTGCAGTAACTGATGCACCATCTACAACATGCATTGTTGGGTAGTTATAAACCCGATGGTACGGATCAATCACGCCATTACTTGTGGAATCTCCAATTACACAGCCACCAACAAAGTGGGCGGTAAATGGTGCGTTTACTAAATCACCAATGTGACCACCAGCAATACCACCGTTGTTTTCAGCAATCCGGCGGGCTACCTCATTTGCTGCTGGAATATATGTTGCATTTGGAATTAGTGAATCATTTTTTGAAGTTAGACGGTAGCCAAAAATACCGCGCTTGCCGTTAACAGAGATAGCTGAATCAACATTTTGCATAATTAACGCCACCACAGTTCGCTCACTCCACTGCCGGACATCCATAATTTTTAAAACAAGTGATGGCTTAGTAATAACTTGTCGCAACCACTGCCTTCTACGATCTTTTATATTTACGCCATCGGTCATAACAGTTTGCAGCATGCCCATAAAGTTGC
>CANLHE010000090.1 GCA_947490605.1 Actinomycetota bacterium | reverse complement strand
GGATGCTTATTTACATTTATTAGAAGAGGCGGAAAAGCGTGATCATCGTAAATTAGGAGCAGAGTTAGATTTATTTTCTTTTCCAGAGGAGATTGGTTCAGGTCTTGCAGTATTTCATCCTAAGGGCGGAATTATTCGAAGAGCGATGGAAGATTACTCAAGGAAGCGTCATGAAGAAGAGGATTACCAATTTGTTTACTCACCTCATCTAACAAAGGCAGCTCTATTTGAAAAATCTGGTCATTTGCAATGGTATGCAGATGGAATGTATCCACCGATGGTTATGGATGAAGAGCTACATGCAGACGGCACAATTAAAAAAGCTGGCCAAAAGTATTACATGAAGCCAATGAACTGCCCGTTTCATAATCTGATTTATCAGTCATCACCTAAGTCATACCGTGATTTACCGCTGAGATTGTTTGAGTTCGGCACGGTTTATCGTTATGAAAAGTCAGGCGTTGTTCATGGTATTACTAGAGCACGTGGCTTCACCCAAGATGATGCTCATATTTACTGTACTAAAGAACAAATGGCCGGGGAGTTAGATTCACTCCTTACTTTCGTACTGAATTTATTGAGAGATTACGGCTTAACGGATTTTTATTTAGAACTATCAACTAGAAACCCGGAAAAATCTGTTGGTGAAGAAAAGGATTGGCAGGATGCAACTGAGGCTCTTAGAAAAGCAGCTGAGAAACAAAAATTAGAGTTAGTTTTAGATCCAGGCGGAGCAGCTTTTTACGGACCAAAAATCTCTGTTCAAGCTCGGGATGCAATTGGTCGAACCTGGCAGATGTCTACAATTCAAGTGGATTTCCAATTGCCACAAAGATTTGATCTTGGTTATGCCGCATCTGACGGTTCAGTTAAGCAACCTGTAATGATTCACCGGGCTTTATTTGGTTCCATTGAACGATTCTTTGGCGTATTAACTGAACATTATGCAGGTGCTTTCCCACCATGGCTTGCACCTGTTCAAGTCAGGGGCATTCCAGTTGCTGAATCATTTGCACCTTATCTTTCAGATGTAATTAAGCAGTTTAAGCAGGCCGGTATTAGAGCTGATATTGATAACTCTGATGATCGAATGCAGAAAAAAGTTCGAAACGCGCAACTTGAAAAGATTCCTTTTATGATGATCGCTGGTGAAGAGGATGCGGCGGTAAATGCTGTTTCATTTAGGTATCGCAACGGGGAGCAGAAGAATCAGATTCCAATTAAAGATGCAATTGCTGAAGTTTTAGCTGCTGTTAAAGATCGCAAGCAAATTTAAATGTCTGATCAGTCATTATCAGGCGGTGCCGGAATGCCAGATAATTGGCAACGTCTTTGGGCACCACATCGCATGTCTTACCTTGAAGGGGAGAATCGGCCGCTTGCTGGCAATGAGATTGAATGTCCGTTTTGCAGAATTGTTGCGTTAGATGATGCTGAAGCATTGATTGTTGCTAGAGGCAAAGAGGCATACGTCGTTATGAATCTTTATCCATATAACGCCGGACATTTATTGGTTTGCACAAATCGGCATGTCGCAGAGTTGCCAGAGTTAACTGAATCAGAGCGCAATGAAGTTCAATCACTTACCGCTCACGGTATGAAAGTGCTGCGCAAAGTTAGTAATGCATCAGGATTTAATATTGGAATAAATCAAGGTGATGTTTCTGGCGCTGGAATTGCTGGGCACTTTCACCAACACATAGTTCCAAGATGGGCTGGGGATGCGAACTTCATGCCAATTATTGGAAAAACTAAGGTGATACCTAAACTTTTACAGGAGAGTAGAGAACAGTTAGCTACGGGTTGGAATCAGATCTAAGAACCGTTTTATCTCAGCCACACCTAGTTTATTTTTAACCATAAGTGGTATTGCTGGAATTATTAAGCCTTGTACAAATTGATCCCAGCCACCTTCAATTAATGCATTATGAAGTTCATCTTTAAACTCTGAAATTAACTCTCGATGTTCGGCGTCACTAGCTAATTGAGTAATCGCATCAGCGGAGTAGTCGGTAATCATTTGGTCTTCCAGATTAATTAGCGCAGTCGGCTGGCCATTGTCAGCATGAAGTACCAGGTATGGAGTTAATACTGGTTCTAACATTTTTCCAACAATTGCACTCATATCTTCAAAATCCACATCGCCATCTTCAAAATCAATTACTGCAACTATTGTTGGAACATACAACTCACGAAAATTATGCCATTGAGCAACAACCTTTGGATCAATTCCATTTTTAGTGCTAGCAACGACAACGACAACATCGGCGGTAATTGAGGTTGGGTCATCGATCTGCGCAGCCGGCAGCCCAAGGGCAGCACATATTTCTGCATTCTCAGGAGATATTCCGAGTACGAACCGTGCGTTAATTAGGTCAGCCATGATCGGTAAGCCTACGATGTGAATTATGTTGCAGCGTTCATTACGTGATCCTGTCGCGAAAATTATTGCACCCCTGGTCAAAACCTTGATCAAATTGGGCATAAGTGCCAACATGATTTCAACTATTGGTGGCTTAGGCAGTGTTATCTGCGCTCTATATTTTTTCCCAAAGGGAGAATTTTTCGTAGGTGTTCTTTGGGTAGCAGTCTTTGTGCTCTTTGATTTATTTGATGGAGCAGTAGCTCGCGCTTCTAACAAAGGTGTCAGCAAATGGGGAGCACTACTTGATTCAACCCTTGACCGATTAAGTGATGCAGCAATTTTTATCGGGGCGCTACTTTATTTTATTGATAAATCAGACCGATTAGTCCCCGTAATAATTATCGCTACTTGTGCTTCATTTATGGTCTCTTATATTAAAGCCCGAGCAGAATCACTTGGCATTGAATGTAATGGTGGTTTAGCTGAACGCAGTGAGCGTTTGATTATTGCATTAACAGCGTACGGCTTACATGGTCTCGGTTTAGATTATGCAATGACAAGTGGTATTTGGATTTTGGCAATAATTTCAATATTTACGATGGCCCAACGAATGATGATTGTTTATAAAGCGGTGAAATAAATGTATTTGCTCTATTTATTTGCGTGGAAAGTAATTGGGGTACTACCAGAAAAAAAGGCCTATAAATTAGCAAACTTAGTTTCTGATCGAATTTTTAAAAAAAATGGCAAGGGTGTCAAAAGGTTACGGAGCAACTACAAGCGGGTTGTGCCAAGTATTTCCAATGGTGCATTACAAGCCCTAACTAAAGAGGGCATGCGATCCTATTTAAGGTATTGGTTTGACACATTTAGATTAAATAAATGGAGTAAATCTAGAATTATTGAAACAACTTTCGTGGTGCGCGAGAATCTACTTCGTGACCCAATAGAGACAAAAAAAGGATGCATTATTGCTTTGCCCCACGCTGGTAACTGGGATCATGCAGCTGCTTATTTTTGTTCAACTGGCATACCAATAACTGCGGTAGTTGAAAGATTAAAACCAGAGGCAATCTTTAAGAAGTTTTTAGCGTATCGCCAGAGTATTGGTATAGAAGCAATTAGTCATAGAGAGAAAACAATTCCAATTTTGATAGAGCGGTTGAATCAAGGCAAGTTAGTTGCTCTGGTGGCAGATCGGGATATGTCCCGTAATGGAATAGAGGTTAATTTCCTTGGTGGTGTCGCAAAGATGCCTGCAGGGCCAGCAATTTTGGCGATTAAGACCGGCTCACCTTTAGTAACTGCTTATATCCGATATCTTGATAAAGGTATTGAAATTACTTTTGATGAAACTATTAAATTACCAATTTCCGGTAGCGAGGACGAGCAAGTAAGAATTGTTACTCAATCAATGGCAGATAACTTTGCAAAGAGAATCAAAGATTCGTTAGTTGATTGGCATATGTTGCAACGGATATGGGTCGATGAGGAAAATTAGAATAGGCATGGTTTGCCCATACGGTTGGGATACACCTGGGGGAGTTCAAACCCACATCCG
>CANLHE010000089.1 GCA_947490605.1 Actinomycetota bacterium | reverse complement strand
GCCTCGTACTTATCACGACTGAAATCACTGTCAGTTTCTGAGTGTCTTCTATGAATAAATGGAATTACTCCTTCAAAACCAGTCGTGTAATTACGGACTCGGCCGTAACGGTTCTTGTACTTAACATGTACTTCATAATCCCAACCATGCAAAATTGCATCTTTTACCTTCTCGGATAATTTCTTCCATGGGTTATCAAGCGAAAACTTAAGATCAGTAGCAAGGCCTTCCAACAGTCTTAAGAAGTACTCTGAAGAATGACTACCAGTCCAAGGAGCAATTGCCCCGTCGTAGATTGAAATCGAATCATCTGGAATTATCAGCTCCTCATCAACCTCAAGTTTTGTGCCAATTCCGGAGCAATCTGGACACGCACCAAAAGGCGAATTGAATGAGAAGGATCTAGGTTCTAACTCTTCAAAAGATAATTCGCATTCATGGCAGGCCATATGCTCGCTAAATGATTTTTCTTTGTTTGGATCTCCTACTTTTAGATCGACAAAATCTAAAATTACTAAGCCACTTGCTAATCTAAGCGCCGTTTCGATGGAGTCTGTAATACGTGATTTGCTTTCAGCTTTAACACTTAAGCGATCTACAACGACCTCGATTGTGTGTTTTTCTTGTTTTTTAAGTTTTGGTACCTCAGAGATTTGATATACAACTCCATTTACTCTCACTCTTGAGTACCCTTGAGTTGTAAAATCTTTGAACAGATCGAGAAATTCACCTTTTCTGGCCCGAATTACTGGAGCAAGTACCTGAAATTTACTGCCCTCAGACATTTGCAATATTTGATCAACAATATTTTGAGGTGTTTGCTTTGCGATTGCTTTACCGCACTTCGGACAGTGAGGTTTTCCAGCACGAGCAAATAAAAGGCGAAGATAGTCATAGACTTCTGTAATTGTTCCAACGGTTGAGCGTGGATTTCGATTGGTAGATTTTTGATCTATTGAAACTGCCGGAGATAACCCCTCTATAAAATCAACATCCGGTTTATCCATCTGACCTAAAAATTGGCGAGCATAAGCAGAAAGTGATTCAACATATCGGCGCTGGCCTTCAGCAAATATCGTGTCAAAAGCTAGTGATGATTTTCCAGATCCAGATAGTCCTGTAAACACAATTAATGAATTACGTGGCATATCAAGTGAGACATTCTTAAGATTATGCTCACGAGCACCGCGAACTATCAAACGATCGTTCATTAGTTGCCAGCCTCCTGCATTCCCTTTAATTCACGCTTTAGCTCTCGAATCTCATCCCGCAATCTAGCGGCTAGTTCAAAACTTAACTCAGCCGCAGCAGATTTCATCTGCAATGTTAGTGATTCAATCAGGGCAATTAGCTCCTGTCTTGGTAGCGAGTGAGCATTTTTACTATGAATTCCACTGGTAAAGCCAATTTTTTTACTAGTTGCGGCCAGATCCTCTGTGTCATCAATCTCTTTTGCAATAAGATCCGTAATATCAGCAATTTTTTTACGCAGCGGGGTTGGGTCGATTCCATGCTCAGTGTTATATGCAACCTGCTTAGCCCTTCGACGATTAGTCTCATCAATCGCGTTGGTCATAGATTTTGTCATGTTATCGGCATACATATGTACCTCACCAGAAACATTTCTAGCAGCTCGACCAATTGTTTGAATCAATGAAGTTGTAGATCTTAAAAAACCCTCTTTATCGGCATCCAAAATTGCAACAAGTGAGACCTCGGGCAGATCTAAACCTTCTCGCAAAAGATTGATACCAATCAATACGTCATACTCGCCAGTTCTAAGTTCTCTTAATAGCTCGACTCTTCGCAGCGTATCTACCTCAGAGTGTAAGTATCTAACCTTTACACCAAGCCCAAGCATGTAATCGGTTAAGTCTTCTGACATTTTTTTAGTCAAAGTCGTGACTAGGACTCTCTCATTTTTTTCTGCGCGAATTCTTATCTCATTAATCAAGTCGTCAATCTGACCCTTAATTGGCTTTACTACAATCTTTGGATCAACTAATCCGGTGGGGCGAATCACCTGTTCGACTACATCGTTATTAACCTTTTCTAATTCATATTTACCTGGAGTAGCAGAGAGATAAACTTTTTGACCACACCTGTCTAAGAACTCAAGAAACTTTAAAGGCCGATTATCCATTGCGCTCGGTAACCGAAATCCATGCTCTACAAGTGTTCGCTTTCTGGCGGCATCACCTTCATGCATCGCTCCAATTTGAGGAACAGTCACATGTGATTCATCAATAACAACTAGGAAATCTTCGGGAAAGTAATCAAGTAAGCAGTTTGGTGCAGAACCAGGTGCCCGCCCATCTAATTGGCGGGAATAGTTTTCAATCCCAGAGCAGAAGCCAAGTTGCCTCATCATTTCAATATCAAATGTAGTGCGCATTTTTATACGTTGCGCTTCAAGCAATTTTCCAGATCTTTCAAATTCGTCTACACGTTTTTCAAGTTCTGCTTCGATCTCGCCAATCGCCCGTTCCATTGTTTCTGGGCCAGCTGCATAGTGTGTTGCTGGAAATATATACATCTCACTTTCGTCACGAACTATCTCACCAGTTAAAGGATGCAATGTCATTATCTTTTCAATTTCATCGCCAAACATTTCAATTCTAAGAGCCAATTCTTCATACATAGGAATAATTTCGATGGTGTCACCTCTTACCCGAAAAGTTCCTCGTTCAAAAGCCATATCATTTCGCTTGTACTGGATATCAACAAATTTCCGTAATAATTGGTTTCGATCAATCGAGTCCCCTACCTTTAAGCGAACCATTCGATCTACATACTCCTGCGGTGTTCCCAAACCATAAATACAAGAAACTGTCGCTACTACAATTACATCTCGTCTAGTTAGTAGAGAGTTAGTTGCTGAGTGTCGCAGCCTTTCAACTTCATCATTAACTGATGAGTCCTTCTCAATAAATGTATCTGTCTGAGGAACATAAGCTTCTGGTTGGTAGTAGTCGTAATAAGAAACAAAGTACTCCACAGCGTTATTTGGGAGTAACTCTTTAAATTCATTAGCAAGCTGTGCTGCCAAGGTTTTATTTGGAGCAATAACAAGAGTTGGTCTTTGTAGCTGTTCGATTAGCCAAGCAGTAGTCGCAGATTTACCAGTTCCAGTCGCACCAAGCAAAACAATGTCTTGTTCGCCTTTACCAATGCGCTTTGTTAATTCGGCAATTGCAGCTGGCTGATCTCCAGCTGGAACGTAGTCACTTATTACTCTAAATGGCTCAACTCTTCTTGCAAGATCGGTTATTGGCCTCATTACTTACCCACATTTTTTGATGACAATTGCTCCCATATTTTCTCAACTTGATCTGTAATCTCTTGCTCACTTTTTTCATTAACTATTACTGAATCAGCAATACCTTCTCGCATCTGATCAGTTGCCTGCGCTTGCATTCGCTGCTTTATTTGCTCATTTGTTAAGCCCCGTTTAATCAATCTTTCAGTGCGAATACTTTCAGAAGCTGAAACAGTAATTATGTGGTCGAACTTGTAATCATGATTTGATTCAACTAAAAGCGGAATTTGGTTAATTACAATCGAATCGGGCGAAGCAGTAGAAACCACCTTTGCAAATGCTTTACGAATTAAAGGATGTGTTATCTGCTCCAGTTCAGCACGCTTTGTCGGATCTTTAAATACTAAAGAGGCCAGAATTTGTCGATCAACCTCACCATTCTTTAGTATTTCATCACCAAACTTGGTAACAACCTCATTAAATCCAATGCTTCCGCGTTCTATTACATCTCTAGCTAATTGATCAGAATCAATCACGCTAGCGCCAAGTTGCGCGAAAATCTGGCCAACTGTTGATTTACCGGATCCAATTCCGCCGGTTAAAGCCACTACTAACATAAGTTAAACCCTACCCAATAAAAAAATGGCCCCAGTTTCCTGAGGCCATTTTAAGTTAATTTTTACTCTGCTAC
>CANLHE010000088.1 GCA_947490605.1 Actinomycetota bacterium | reverse complement strand
CTACCGGCGCCAATTACCTGAATAATTGATGCACACTCATTGTTTTCTAACATCTGAGATAAAGATGCCTTTTGAACATTTAAAATCTTTCCACGGATTGGCAAGATCGCCTGAAACTCTGAGTTTCGAGCCGCCTTGGTAGTACCAAGTGCTGAATCTCCCTCAACAATAAATAATTCAGTTCTGGCAGATTCATCAGAGCGGCAATCAGATAACTTAGTTGGCAGCGAGGAGCTTTCCAGTGCGTTCTTTCGGCGCTGTAAATCTTTATGGGCACGAGCTGAGATTCTCGTTCTTGAAGCATTAGCAATTTTCTCAAGTATTAAACGACCGGTTGCTTTATCAATTCTCTTTGTTGTATTAAAAAATGCCTTCATCTCATCAGCTACAACCTGACCAACAATCTTTGCAGCGGCGGCAGTTCCTAATACTTCTTTAGTTTGTCCCTCAAATTGAGGCTCGGACATACGAACAGTGACAACGGCGGTTAATCCCTCTTGCACATCATCTTTAATTACATCTGCTTCATTATTCTTTAAAGTTTTGGTGGCACGAAGTGCATCATTTACTGCCTTTGTAATTGCTTTTTCAAAACCGGTGACATGTGTTCCACCTTTTGGAGTTGAAATAATATTTACAAATGAAGAGATAGTTGCGTCATAACCATTGCCCCATTGCATCGCAATATCAACGCCCATCTCACGTTCAACCTCAGTTGGAGTCATATGACCCTTTTCATCTAAGACTGGAACATTCTCACTATAAGGACCAGAGCCTGAGACTCGTATTACTTCGCCGACTGGATCATCAGGACGCAAGAAGGTGCAGAACTCAGAGATGCCACCTTTATGGAAAAAAGTCTCACTAGTTTTTGCTTTGGTTCTTTTGTCGTTAACAACCAAGGTAAGGCCGGGCACTAAGTAAGAGGTTTGTCTTGCCCGTGCGTAAATATCTTCAATTGCTAGCTCTGCCTCTTTTAAGAAAATCTGTTTATCAAACCACCACTTAATTCTCGTGCCAGTTACCTTTGCGGAAACTTTACCGATTACTCGTAGCCCTGATTTTTCACTAAAACTTGCATTAGGTCCTTCACCTTCGAAAATTCCAGCATGCCCGCGTTTGAATGACATCCAATAAATTTTTCCATCTCGATCAACCTCAACATCAAGACGAGATGCCAGGGCGTTTACAACAGATGCACCAACACCATGCAAACCACCAGAGGCTGCGTATGAACCGCCGCCAAACTTTCCACCAGCATGTAGCTTGGTCATAACTACTTCAACGCCAGTTAGTCCAGTCTTTGGTTCTTTATCTACTGGAATTCCGCGACCATCATCATGAACCTCAACAGATCCATCGGATTCTAAATTTATTTCAATTGTTTTGCAGTGCCCTGCTAATGCTTCATCAACTGCGTTATCAATAATTTCCCAAAGGCAATGCATAAGACCACGAGAGTCGGTGGTGCCGATATACATACCGGGACGTTTGCGAACTGCATCTAATCCTTCAAGGACAGATAAATCTTTGGCGGTGTAACTGCTGATAATTGCAGCAGATGTGCCATCATCAGTTTTTGCGCTCTTGGTTGCCACGGGTGTGAAGATTATCGGTGCTAATACCACCTATAGTTGATCCGCGCCGAGATTGACCCATATTTATTGGTAATTGATATGAAAACGAGATTTATACAACATATTCTCAGTATTTGAGCATAAAATTTACTTAATTGAAACCAAATATGCCGACGGGAATAAAGTATTCATGGTTTGATGTTCCCCTGAGTACAAAGAAGGAACGGAGAAAGCAATGACCAATCAGATCACGATGGAGCAAACTCCATTGAACTCATTAGATCGCTGCGACCGTTGTGGTGCTCAAGCTTATGTGCGCGCAATCTTGGTATCCGGTGGTGAATTACTATTTTGTTCACACCACGCAAAAGAGTATGCCGAGGGTTTAAAGCCAGTTGCTGCTGTGATTCAAGATGAATCACAAAAATTAGCTGATCAATCAGCTAAGTAATTATTCGCTAGCAAACCCAGCATCGCGGTGGCTACCATCGCAAAATGGCTTCTCTTTTGAGGCGCCACATCGGCATAGTGAAAAATCTGTCTTAGTTTCAACTACATTTCCATCGGCATCAACAAAATCAACTGTGCCGGTAACTCTAATTGAAGCATCTTTCTTAAACTGCATCTTGATGTTTTCACTCATTTTTTTCTCCTTTTAATCTAGGTAATCGCGTAGTACTTGAGAACGAGATGGGTGGCGCAACTTAGACATTGTCTTTGATTCAATCTGGCGAATACGCTCACGAGTAACTCCGTAAACCTTGCCAATTTCATCAAGTGTCTTTGGTTGACCATCAGTTAAGCCAAAGCGCATTGCTACTACGCCTGCTTCACGTTCAGATAATGTATCTAGAACTGAGTGCAATTGCTCTTGCAATAATGTGAAGGAAACTGCATCAGCTGGCACGATCGCCTCTGAGTCCTCGATTAAATCTCCGAACTCACTATCGCCCTCTTCACCAAGTGGGGTGTGAAGTGAGATTGGCTCACGTCCATACTTTTGAACCTCAACTACCTTTTCAGGTGTCATATCTAATTCTTTTGCTAACTCTTCCGGTGTTGGTTCGCGTCCTAAATCTTGCAACATCTGGCGTTGTACACGAGCTAACTTATTAATTACCTCAACCATGTGTACTGGAATACGAATTGTTCTAGCTTGATCTGCCATCGCTCTAGTAATCGCCTGGCGAATCCACCAAGTTGCATAGGTTGAGAACTTATAACCCTTTGTGTAATCAAACTTTTCAACCGCACGGATCAAACCAAGGTTTCCTTCTTGAATTAGATCTAAGAACAACATTCCTCGGCCGGTATAACGCTTAGCTAATGAAACAACCAGACGAAGGTTTGCCTCTAGTAGATGGTTCTTATCCCGACGACCATTAAGCACAATTTGTTGATACTCACGCTTTAACTTCTTATCCATCTTCTTATCTTTTGAAAGCCGCTCTTCAGCAAATAAACCAGCCTCAACTGATTGAGCAAGAGATACTTCAAGCTCAGCATTTAATAGTGGCACGCGACCAATTAACTTTAAGTAATCCTTTACTGGGTCAGCAGTTGCACCGGCAGTTAATACCGTCTGTGGTGGTGCGTCATCCTCTTCAGAGTCCTTAAGTACGAATGAGTTCTGCTCATTTTGTGACTCCTCAGCAACATTTACAACGCGGATCTCAGGAGCGCCATCTTCTGCTGGCGTCTCTTCCTTGTCATCAATTAAACTTTCAAGATCTTCTAACTCAACCTCTTCTAACTCAACCTCTTCGCCATCAATCTTTACCTTCTCAACCTTGCCAGATTTTGTAGTTGCTGCTGGCGCTGCCTTTGGAGCAGGTGGTGCGATTAACTCCAACTCACTCTTTTTAAGCATTCTAAAAGGTGAAAGTCCTAACTTACGAAGTTTTTCAACCTGCTTAGGCACAGAGTCTTCTAATTCGCGAGCGATTAAAACTAAATCTTGATCAGCTTTCTTAACAATTCGATGGATGTTATCAATGCCGCGAGATTGCAGCTCTGCTAATACACTCTTTTGTTGAACTACTAATTCTTTTACTTTAACAATCTGGGCAACATCTTTTGCATCCAAAATTGCCTTCTGCGGAATCTTTACAACCTTCTTCGCAGGTTTTACTTTTTTAGCAGCAGGTTTTTTAACTGAACTCTTTTTTGCAGCAGGTTTACTCTTGCTCTTTCCTGCTTTAGCGCCTTTTTTGGGCGCACGAGTTACAGCCACAATTCATCCTTTGTTTTTAGGTCTTGATACTTTTGCGATTTCTTTAAACCGCCCGACCCTTGGCTATATTATAAATTGTCCACAGCCCTAAATGCACATCCAAATTGATTAATTTGAGATTTTTTGCAGATTAAGCGCATTTCTGATGACCTG
>CANLHE010000087.1 GCA_947490605.1 Actinomycetota bacterium | reverse complement strand
GAAATGGCTAAACAATCAAATATTTATCCAGAATCTGCAATAAATATTGTGCCAGCAACTTTAGGATTTTATGCTGGTGCCATCGGGGCTGCCTTAAATGGCGCCATCACCGCTGGTGCGCAATTAAGTTTAATGTCGACCACGTAACGATTGGCCGCATAAGCAGTTTCAGTATGTTCAATTGCTAAACCATTTTCATCTTCAATTACTCTAGTTTCAACTAACAGTGGAGATTTTGAAGGAAGATCTAATTTTCTCGCCTCTTGGGCGGTAGCAAGCCGGGCCTTAAGCCAACCACTAGCTACAGTTGGTTGAAAACCGATTTTACGTAACCCATCATGTAATGAGCCATTCTCAAGATCTTCATTTAAGACTGCTGCACATTGCGTCAGAAGTGCTACTCGCTCAAGGGCTAATGGCGTGCCATCTGCGATTCGAATTCTTTTAATAACAATAACTGAAGAAGGATCTTTAAGACCAAGTGCGTTTCTATCCTCTGAGGTTGCAATCTCTTTTTTACTTGAAATCATTGTTGAAGATGGTGTAAGTCCTCGCCGCTTCATATCCTCAGAAAATGAGAGTAGTACGCCCTCCCTGCGGTGCAGTGGGTTATCAGCAATAAATGTTCCAGCACCTCTTCTTCGATCTACTAAACCTTCGCGCATTAAATTTAAAACTGCTTGCCGCGCTGTCATTCGACTAACCTCAAAGTTAGCTGCAATCTCAACCTCAGAGGGAAGCGCCTGTCCAGGCCGGCCGGCCATGATGATTTCTCTTAGCCAGGCCTCAATTTCTTGGTAGCGCAAAGCGGCCTTTTCGCCAGCTTTGCCTTGACCTGCCCGCATGATTGGACTACCTTCTATTCAGAATTGGTATAGACATTTAAAGTACAACGTACCAGTTCATTGGCTTGAGGGTAAGGGGGCGGTTATGTCAGATAAAGCTGCGCTCGCAGGTAAATGGACTGAAGGTGCAATTCAATTGCTCAAAGATTTATCCAGCCAAGAGGGTGCAAACATAGCTAAAGCATCTCAATGGTGTGCAGATTCAATTTTGGCGGATGGTGTTGTTCACCTATTCGGCACTGGCCACTCTCGTATTCCACTTGAAGAGATGTTCCCGCGTTACGGCTCATACCCAGGATTTAATCCAATGGCTGAACTATCTATGACTTTTCATACCCAAGTTGTTGGATCAAATGGTCAGCGACAAGCAATGTTTATTGAACGAGTTGAAGGCTTTGCCGAAGAGATTTTAAAAAACTGGCAATTTAGCAAAAATGACATATTAATTATTTTTAGTGTTGGTGGAAAAACTGCGGTGCCAATTGAAATGGCCATCGGAGCAAAAAAACGTGGTGTAAAAGTAATCGCAGTTACCTCGGTTGCTAGTAATAAAACTGGAAAGCCATCTCACTCATCTGGCACAACACTTTCTGATAATGCAGATTTAGTAATTGATTTAATGGTGCCAGTAGGAGATGCATTAGTTGCAATTCCTGGTATGCAAACACCAGTAGGTCCTGGTTCAACAATTACGGCAATTGCAGTTGTTAATGAAATTAAAGTACAAGTCGCCGAAAAATTAGTTAATGCCGGATACATTCCACCTGTTATTACTAGCTCCGCTGTGGTAGGTGAAGCCGAAAGTAAGAGACTTTTCGATGCCGCCTATGCCGAACATGCTCGGCGCCTCTCATCTCGACTAACCGGATCCACATCTCCTAGGGTGGGTACGGATTAATCGAGATATTTACCCCCGGGTAGATATCAATTTGGTATCAATACAAAAAAAGGGTTGTAGATCTTGACTATTTCGTCAAGGATAGGCCCATAGTCGATCGACTATCGGAATGGAAGGAATGCAATGAAACTAAGTTCAAAGCGTATTAAAGCTGGCTTAGCAGTTGCTTCATCAATCTCACTTGTATTGGGTGCTTCTTTAATTGCAGCCCCAGCACAAGCGGCAGCAACATACAAGATTGGTGTAAGTAATAGCTGGGCTGGAAACTCATGGCGCGAAACAATGGTTTGCGCGATTAAAGCTCAAGCAGCACTTTCAGGAAAAGTTGCAAGCGTAACTGTTCTTTCACGTAATACAGATGCAGCTGGTCAATCAGCTGATATCCGTACCCTAAAGACTCAAGGTGTTAACGCAATTATTGTTAACTCCGGAGATCCATCAGCAAACAACGCTGCGATCGCAGAGGCTGTAGCTGCTGGAATTAAGGTTATTGCAGTTGATAACGCAATTACCGCACCAAACACAACTCTTGTTTCTAACGATCAGGTTGCATATGGTCGCGTAGGCGCAGAGGCACTGTTTAAGGCAATGGGCAGTAAAGGAAATGTTCTTTACATGCGCGGAGCTTCAGGTGCTGGTGCAGATACTGATCGCGACACGGGCTTCAAACAAGCTCTAGCTAAGTATCCAAAAATTAAGGTTACAAAAGAAGTATTTACTAACTGGGATTGGGCAACTGGCGGAACACTTGCTAACCAATTGCTAGTACCAGGTAAATTCCAAGGAGTATGGACTTCAGGTATCGACTACAACGTTGTAACTGCTATGACAACCAAACTAAAGGGTAAGTACATCCCAGTATTTGGTAGTGATAACAATGAGTTCCAACGCCTAACAGCTTCTCTTGCTCCTAAGGGATTTGTTGGAATTGTTGTACCAAACCCAGCAATTATTGGTGGTTATGCAGCACAGGTTGCAATTGACTTGCTTGATGGCAAGACAGTTCCAGCAAAGAACCTGCTAACTCCAAAGGCGCTTACATACAAGGCCAACAAAGCAGCTATAACTGCTAACTATGTACCTTCACAAGAAGCTACATTCTCTGCAACACTTTCATTGCCTGGTATCACCACATTTACACCTGCGCAATTGTTCCGTTGCAAAGCACCACAAGACTCTGATGATGGATCTCGTTAATAATTAATTAAATTATTAGTAAAGATTTCATTAGGACTGGCTTTAAGGCTTGAGGGAAACCTCAAGCCTTAAAGTTTAAAAAAGCAGATTAATAACGATTAATAGTTTGGAGTACTCAGTGGCCAGTAACTCCTCACTCTTAAGTATTAAAGGATTAGAAAAATCGTATGGCTCAGTAATCGCCCTTAAAAATGCCAACTTTGAAGTCAGTCCGGGTGAAATTCACGCCCTGCTAGGCGCAAATGGCGCCGGAAAATCTACACTTGTAAAAATATTAACCGGAGTTATTACTAGTAATAGTGGAACAATTTCCCTACATGGAAAGCAATTAACCTTTTCTTCTCCAGATGATGCTAGAAAAAATGGAGTAGCACCTGTTTTTCAGGATCCAGCATTAATTCCAGATATTTCAATTCAAAGAAATTTAACATTGACTGGCACAAATGAGGCTAGATTTATTTCCGAGCTTGCCGCAATGGGTTTAAAAGTAAACCTTAATGAAATAGCGGCAAATATAGAGCTGCCATTGCTTAGAATGATTGACTTAGCTCGTGCGCTATCGCATGACCCAGAACTTCTAATTTTAGATGAAATAACTGCAGCCTTACCAATAGATTTAGCAGAAAAAGTTATTGCTGTTATGAATAATCAAAAAGCAAAAGGTAAGTCAATCATCTTTATTTCTCACAGACTTGCAGAGATTGAAGAGATTTGCGATCGGGCAACGGTATTAAGAGATGGAGTTAATGTTGATACCTTTGAAGCTTCACAGGGAAGTGAAGAACGGATTGTTCAAGCAATGCTGGGTGATAAAAATAAGGCAAATTCGAATGAGGCAAGATCATCTAGATCAAGTACAAGTAGTCAGACATTTCTGGAAATAAAAAGTATATCTGGCGGTAAACATCTTAAAGATTTGAGCTTTACGATTAAGAAAGGTGAGGTACTTGGTGTAGCAGCCCTTGAAGGGCAAGGACAGGATTTATTATTTGAAATATTGGCGGGGGAAAGTAATCCAGAGTCTGGTGACATTTTAATTAATGGTAAAAAAGTTATATTTAGCCATCCAA
>CANLHE010000086.1 GCA_947490605.1 Actinomycetota bacterium | reverse complement strand
CAAGTTGTTGAGCGACTTTTCTATATTGGCTCTCGCTCTGCATTAGATATCGATGTTTTAGGCTATGAAGCAGCTGCTGCATTATTGGCAGATAAATTAGTAACAGATGAGGGTGATCTATTCTCCTTAACCTTAAAAGATTTAAGTAAATCAGATTTCTTTACCAAAAAAGATGGATCTATGAGTGTGATTGCAGATCGATTTATCGCAGGTCTTGAGTTGGCAAAGAGTCGGCCACTTTGGCGAGTATTGGTGGCATTATCAATCCGCCATGTTGGTCCAACTAGCGCGCAAGCTTTAGCAAATAAGTTTGGTTCAATTGCAAATATTCAAAAGTCAAGTGCAGATGAGTTAGCAAATATCGATGGTGTGGGCGGGGTAATTGCCTAAGCAATTGTGGAGTGGTTTGAAATTGATTGGCATAAAGAGATTATTAAGAAGTGGGAAAAGGCCGGGGTTGCATTAGTTGATGCACCAAAAGAAAAGATCCCACAGACTCTTGCAGGCTTAACAATTGTTGCTACCGGATCTTTATCTGGCTTTACTCGTGATGAAATTACGGAAGCGATCACATCTAGGGGCGGTAAAGCTGCTGCATCAGTATCTAGTAAAACTGATTTTGTTGTGGCGGGAGATTCTGCTGGGTCAAAGTTAGAGAAGGCGACTGAGTTAGGAATTACTATCTTGGATGAGGCTGGATTTAAAAAATTACTAGAGAAGGGGATAAAGTAAGCACATGAAATTTGCTAACGAAATCACCCGTGAACTACCGATGTCACCTGTTTTATTTGGCGTTACCGCCTTTGCAATTCTCTCCCTCCTTCTTTATATAGTTCTTCGAATCGATAAGGACTAATTATCCCTTCGTTAAGTAAAGAGTTCGCAATTGTTGGCGGAACCTTTGATCCGATTCATTTAGGTCATATTCACCTGATTAAAGAGATTTCAAGTAAATTTGAAAAGGTAATTGTTATTCCATCTGGAAATCCTTGGCTTAAAGAACATCCACCAGTGGCAAGTGCTGAACAAAGATTTCAAATGGCAGATCTAGCAGTTACTGCGATGGGGTTAAGCCAAATGGTTGAGGTGTTACCTCTTGAAACTAGAAGAGCAGGTAATAGCTACGCGATTGATACAGTGGAGGAGCTTAAGAAGATCTATCCAGATACTAACTTCACATTAGTTTTAGGATCAGATGCAGCCGCTAAGTTGGATAAATGGCATAGATCTGCTGAGCTATTAAAACTTGTAAAAGTATTAGTTATTAAACGACCACATGCCGCTGTAAGTGAGTATGAGGAGATCTCGATTAAAGCTTTAGATATATCATCAACTAAGGTTAGACAATCAATCGCAAATCGTGAGAATGTAAGTAATTTACTGCCAGCAAAGGTAGTTACATTTATTAGAGAGTATGGGTTATATGGCAGTCGGTAGTAGAACCATTGAGTTAACTAAGATTGCAGCAGCAGCTCTTGCTGACAAATTAGGAGATGAAATTGTCGCAATTGATCTCTCTGAGCAATTAGTTTTAAACCAGGTCTTCTTACTTGTAACCGGCAGCAATGAACCGCAACTGCAAGCACTATCTGAAGAGGTTCAAAGAAAACTTGCCGAAGCTGGTGAGAAGCCAGTACGCAAAGAGGGAAGTGGATCTTGGATACTCCTTGATTACACCGATCTAGTTGTTCATATTCAAAGTACTGAATTGCGTAATTACTACATGTTAGATCGCCTTTGGAATGATTGCCCAAAGATTGAATTAGGTTTAGCGAAGGCAGTTAGATAATGAGTTCACCTGATTCACCAATCCGAATAGTTCTTTGGCGTCATGGCCAAACTGATTGGAATGTAGAAAACCGTTTTCAAGGTCACTCTGATATTCCATTAAATAAAGTTGGGCAGTATCAAGCAAGTGAAGCTGCCAAAGTATTAGCAGCTCTTAGGCCAGATCGAATTATTTCAAGTGATTTAATTAGAGCCCAATCAACTGCAGCAGCCCTTGCTGCCTTAACTGATATTACTGTTGAAATTAATCCAAATCTGCGCGAGACAGATGGTGGACTTTGGGAAGGCAAATTAGCTTCAGAAAATAGAGCAACTCATGGTGAATTATTTGCTAATTGGTATGAAGGCGGAGATGAACCAGCAGGTGTAACTGGTGAGCGACGAAGTGATGTTGCTAAGCGGGCGGTTGCGGTAATTGAGAAAGAGACAACTAATTTTTCTGGAACTATTGTGTTTGTGACACATGGTGGCACAGTACGAAGTGTTCTAGGCTCAATTCTTAAATTACCAATTGCACAGTGGGGTGTAATCGGTGGCCTATCAAATGCATGTTGGTCAATATTGGAATTAACAAAACATCACACTGGCTCTAGATGGTATTTAGCAGAACACAATGCTGGCTCATTACCTGAGCCTGTCTTTGGAGATGACGCGGTTAATTAGATAAGGTTGGCCCTTCAAATAAATAGCGGGGCTGTAGCGCAGCTGGTAGCGCACTTGCATGGCATGCAAGGGGTCAGGGGTTCGACTCCCCTCAGCTCCACGTAAAGATAAATTAAAAAGGAGCGATTATGGCAAAGGTGTTAACCATTCCAGATCGCTGGAGCGCAAAAGATATCCCGGATTTAACTGGCAAAAGATTTCTAATTACCGGCGCAACCTCTGGAATTGGTTTAGCCGCCGCAACCGAACTTGCTCGCCGAAATGCTCAGGTAGTAATTACCGCTCGTAGTGAAGAAAAAGCAAAATCAGCAATTAAAAAGATTGGCCCAGGATTAGTTTCATCATTGATTATGGATCTAACCGATCTTGCCACGGTTAGAAAAGCAGCTGCAAGTATTGATACGCCATTTGATGTGGTGGTTTTAAATGCTGGTGTAATGGCAACGCCATTTACCAAAACCGTTGATGGCTTTGAACTTCAGATGGGCACAAACCATCTAGGACACTTTGCCTTTGCCGGATTAATTAAAAATCAGATTAAAGATCGCTTAGTTGTGGTCTCAAGCTTTGCTCACCGAATGGGTAACTTTGGCGATAATAATATTGAAACAGTTAGAAATATGTGTTTAGGAATTGGTAAGTATCAAAAATGGCCAGTCTATGGCGCAAGCAAGTTAGCAAACCTGTTATTTGTGGCCGAGGTTGAGCGGCTTAGAATTCAAAACAATTGGTCATTTATTCCAATCGCAGTTCACCCTGGTTACTCAGATACTAATCTGCAAGCAGTTGCCTCCCAGATGCGCGGGGCAGCGGTGGAAGAGAAAATAACGATGGCGATCAATAAAGTATTAGCTCAGCCTGCCTCCCAAGGCGCACTACCAACACTTGCAGCATGTGTTTTCCCAGATTTAATCGGTGCCAGTTTTATTGGACCAAATGGTTTGATGGAGATGCGCGGAACTCCAAAGTTAACTAGGGCAAGGGCGCTTGCTTATGACAAGTCATTAGCGAAGAATTTGTGGCAGGTAAGTGAAGAGTTAACCAAGGTTAGTTGGTCATAAAAAATGCATGAGGCGTATGACTTTAAGGCGGTGCAGGATAAGTGGCTGCCAATTTGGGACAAGTTAGAGCCATTTAAATCTGGCAAAGCAGATGATGCTCGTCCTAAAAAATATGTTTTAGATATGTTTCCTTATCCATCCGGGGATCTACACATGGGCCATGCCGAGGCTTATGCATTAGGTGATGTGATTGCTAGATATTGGATTCAAAAAGGATTTAACGTCATGCACCCAATTGGTTGGGACGCGTTCGGTCTGCCGGCAGAGAATGCTGCAATAAAAAGAGATGCAGATCCAAGGGCTTGGACCTATGAAAATATTGCCGTACAAAAAGCATCAATGCGCAGATATGCATGTTCATTTGATTGGGATCGCACTCTTCACACCTGCGACCCTGAGTATTACAAATGGAATCAATGGCTATTTCTTAAGATGTTTGAAAAAGGTTTGGCATACCGAAAAGATTCAGCAGTTAACTGGTGTCCTGATTGCCAAACGGTATTAGCAAATGAGCAGGTAGTTGC
>CANLHE010000085.1 GCA_947490605.1 Actinomycetota bacterium | reverse complement strand
CGGGCAACCTGATCGCGGGTCTTATCTGGCTCATTCTTTTTCACAACAGAAGTGTTGCGTAATTCGGCGATAAGCGCCAATCCAACCACGCCCATATCTCTGTGAGTTGGGACTTACACCCGTTCAATCAGGCGGGTGAACTACTAAAACCAATAGGCTTAAATCATGTTGGTAGGCAAAGGCTCAATAGCAGGCAAGGTTTTTGGCTTACTGGTCTTTTTTCAGATAGCAATTGTTGTTACTGGAGGTGCGGTTCGTTTAACTGGATCAGGCCTTGGCTGTCCAACCTGGCCAGAGTGCACTCCGGGTTCCTATACGCCTGTGCCATACCAAGCAGAAGGACAATTACATGCTTGGATCGAATTTGGCAACCGACTTTTAACTTTTGTACTCCTGCTTTGCGCGCTGATCGCAGTAGTTATCGCTATTCGGGTTTCAAAAAATGCTGTCATGAAAAATAGAGTGAGGTTCTTAGCTGCTCTGCAAGTTCTTGGAATATTGGGACAAGGTGTATTAGGTGGGATCACGGTACTAACAGATTTAAATCCAATACCAGTGGCTGGTCATTTTTTGTTGTCCATGTTCTTAATCTCCGGAGCAATTTCTCTGCGTTATGAAATAGTTGGAATAGTTAAACAAAAAGCGGATGGGATTGTTGCCACCTTAATGCCCGTTCTTATCTGGCTCACCTTATTAGTCTTGATAGCCGGAACTGTTGTCACCGGAAGTGGCCCACATGCTGGAGATGAGAACGCCAAAAGATTTGGTTTTAATACTAGAGTCGTCTCTTGGCTTCATGCCGATTTAGTAATCGCGTTAATTGTATTGACCCTAGTGCTTTGGTTAATAACTAGAGTTTCACAAAACAAAGTAATTCATAGGTACTTATCAATTTTTCTTCTGATCTCTCTCTCACAAGGTTTAATCGGGTATGTTCAATACTTTACTGGCCTGCCAGAGCTAATTGTTGGTTTCCATCTGTTAGGTGCAACCTTGGTTTGGGCAAGCGCCTGGTCACTCATTAAAGTTTCTCAATCAGGTTTTAGAATGCAAGGAGTATCTAGATGAAGGTAGAAAAGTGGCAAGCGCTGGATGATCAAGCAGTTGTAATCTCTCGCGCCTTAGCAATGGATGCAGTACAAAAGGTTGGAAATGGTCACCCTGGTACTGCGATGTCATTAGCGCCAGTTGCATACACTTTATTTCAGAGAATACTCAAACACGATCCTTCAAATCCAAACTGGATTGCCCGAGACCGTTTTATTCTCTCCTGTGGGCACTCATCATTAACTCTATACATTCAACTTTATTTGTCCGGATATGGTGTAGAGCTAGAGGACTTAAAAAGTTTTCGCACATACAACGCATTAACACCCGGGCATCCTGAGTATGGCCACACAACTGGAGTAGAAACGACAACTGGACCATTAGGTCAAGGTGTAGCGAATGGTGTGGGTATGGCAATGGCTGCGCGTTATGAAAAAGGTTTGCTTGACCCAAATAATAAAACTGATTTATTTGATCACAATATTTGGGTGATTTGTTCTGACGGTGATTTGCAGGAAGGTGTGAGTGCAGAGGCATCCTCACTTGCTGGCACACAGCAACTTGGAAATTTAAAAGTAATCTACGATGACAACCGAATTTCAATTGAAGGTGATACCCACGTTGCTTTTACCGAAGATGTTAGCGCTAGATATCGAGCATATGGTTGGGATGTAATTGAGGTTGAAGCAAAGAAAGATGGTGATGTTGATCGGGATAAATTAGAGATTGCAATGCTTAAAGCGTTAGAACAAAAGACGAAGCCAGTTCTTATTAGATTACATACCGTAATTGCTTGGCCCGCTCCAAATGCAAAAGGAACAGCTAAATCTCATGGTTCTGCATTAGGTGCTGATGAGGTCGCAGCAACAAAGTTAGCCCTCGGCTTGGATCCAGAAAAAACTTTTATTGCACCAGATGAGGTAATTGCCCACACAAGAAATATCAAAGTGAGAGCAACCAATTTATACAGTCAATGGTTAACTGAATTTAGTAAGTGGCAGAAAGAGAATCCAGAGCAGAGCGCTCTGCTCTCTAGATTATTAGAGAATAAGCTTCCTAAGGATTGGGAAAAATCTTTACCGGAGTTCTCAACCGAGAAAGAGATCGCAACCAGAGCAGCCTCTGGAAAGGTTATTCAAGCAATTGCAAAGATTTTGCCGGAGTTTTGGGGTGGTTCAGCAGATTTAGCGGATAGTAATAACACGACAATTGAAGGTGGGGGTTCATTCCTGCCAGCAAGTAGCAAAATGGTTGGAGCCAATCCATTCGGAAGAATTATTCACTTTGGAATAAGAGAGCACGCTATGGGCGCAATCATTAATGGAGCTGCGCTGCATGGATTGGTGAAACCATTTGCTGGCACATTTTTGGTCTTTAGTGATTACATGCGTGGTGCGGTAAGGCTCTCAGCTTTAATGCAATTACCAGTTACATATATTTGGACTCATGATTCAATTGGTCTAGGTGAAGATGGTCCAACTCATCAACCAGTTGAACATCTTGCAGCACTTAGGGCCATACCAGGATTAGCAGTTATTAGACCAGCAGATGCCAATGAAGTAAGTGTTTGCTGGGGGCGGATTATCACCGATGCAAAACCAGTTGGACTAGCTTTATCAAGACAGAATTTGCCAGTTATTGACCGTAGTAAATTCACAAGTGCGCAAGGAGCGGCAAAAGGTGCTTACATACTTGCATACGCAGATGACTCTGAACCTAATAAATGTGATGTAATTTTGATTGCTACTGGCTCTGAGGTTTCACTTGCCCTAGCAGCACGAGATCAATTAATTAGCGAAAAGATAAAAGCGCAAGTTGTTAGCGCTCCATCGCTTGAATGGTTTATGGAACAACCGGAAAGCTACCGTAATGAAGTTTTACCTAAAGGGATAAAGGCTAGGGTAAGTATCGAAGCGGGCGTTGCCCAGTCTTGGTATCAATTTATTGGCGATAGCGGAGTTGCTGTTTCACTTGAGCATTTTGGTGCTTCGGCAAGTGCCTCTGTTCTCTTTAAGGAATTCGGATTCACCGTTGAAAAAATAGTTGCAGCAGCAAAAGAGAGTATGAAAAAAGCAAATGGATAACGCACTCTCCCAAATTAGTAAGGCTGGAGTAGCTGTCTGGCTTGATGATCTTTCCAGAGAAAGACTCCAAAATCACTCGCTAGAGAAATTAATTAAAGAAGATAATGTTGTTGGAGTTACTACAAATCCAAGCATATTCTCATCTGCAATAGGAAAATCTGACCTATATAAAAATGACATTGTTAAACACAAAGATAGAACTATCGAGGAAATTATTACTATTTTGACCACGGATGATGTGAGAAATGCTTGCGATCTTTTCTCTCAAACATTTGCTAACACCCAGGGTCGAGATGGCCGTATATCGATTGAAGTTGACCCAAGATTTGCACGAGATGCAAGATCATCAATTTTGCAAGGAATACAACTTTGGAAACTCATTGATAGGCCAAATCTACTCATTAAAGTTCCAGCTACTGCTGAAGGTTTGCCAGTAATATCTGAATTAATATCTGAAGGAATCAGTGTAAATGTAACTCTGATTTTCTCAGTAGCGCGTTATAAACAAGTATTGGATGCATTTGCAAC
Source organism: Actinomycetota bacterium (assembly GCA_947490605.1). The sequence goes on along the minus strand of CANLHE010000085.1, from coordinate 405 downwards.
CGGCTTAGAAAATCGATTAAGCGCCGGCTATTCAATCAACGATATTCATTCAGTTGCTTCATTTTTTATCAGCAGAATCGATAGTGAAGTTGATAAACAGCTTCCAGCCAATTCACAACTAAAAGGAAATATTGCAATCGCTAATGCAATTATGGCTTACGATGCATTTTTAAACTTTGAAAAGAGTGAAAGATGGCAAACACTTGTTGCTAAAGGTGGAAATATTCAGCGACCATTATGGGCATCAACTGGCGTAAAAGATCCTGCCTATGATCCAACTAGGTATGTAATGCTGCTAGTTGCTCGCGATACAGTTAATACGATGCCAGAAGCTACGCTTGATGCAGTAAGGCAATCAGGTGTTTATACCGGAGACACAATTACTCCAAATATATCGAGTGCAAA
>CANLHE010000084.1 GCA_947490605.1 Actinomycetota bacterium | reverse complement strand
TTAACTTTATAATTCTGCCCATATATGTGATAGCAAATATCTATCCAACAATTACTGATGGTTTAGAGCTTTCCTCCTCTCTTGGTAACTCAATTATTGCGGCAAGATTATTTGGAAAAGTAATTGGAATAACACTGTTTGCTCTTGTGGGGGTGAAGTTGTTTAAACAACCTCTGGCACTTAAAAAGAGTGAGTTAGTAGCAGGATCTGCCTTTGCTGGCATGGGCCTTGCTGTTTCGATCATGATTGCCAACCTGAGTTATGAAACTGATTCACTACTTAATCAAGCTAAGGCTGGTTTGTTAATTGCTGCGGTAATCTCAGCATTAGTTGGCAGTTTGATTTTAATTATTACTAACCGTAGTAACTCTAAGTAAGGGAGTTAAGTAATGTGTGAGAAGGTAACTTGTAGAAAATGTAATAAGCCAACCTGGGCTGGCTGTGGTGAACATATTGAAGATGCCCTTTACGGAATAGCAAAGGCCGATCGCTGCCAAGGACATAAGGATGAGCCAAAGAAAAGTGGATTACTAAATAGATTGCTCAATCGCTAAAGTATTTAGATGTCGATTGAAATTGTTACGGCAACTGCAGATGATGTTGATCGGTTGCGCGCACTGCGTTTAGCAGCCCTTAAAGATACGCCAGATGCCTTTGGCGCGAAGTATGAAGATGAGGTTAATAAACCAATCTCAGAGTGGCAAGATAGATTAAAAAATACCAACTGGTGTTTTGTGGTTGCAGATGGTGTTGATGTTGGATTACTAGCGGTAGATCGGGCAGAGAAGGATCGCAATAGTGATTGCTGGTTATCTAGTTGGTGGATCCATCAAGATCATCGCGGCAGTGGCATTCCTAAGTTAATGCTCAACTGGCTTGAGCAGCTTTGCATTGAAAAAAAGTGGGAAAAAATAGGTTTAGGGGTGTGGCCAGATAATTTAAGGGCAATTTCAGCATATAAAAAGTTAGGATTTACCGAGGCAGAAAAACTACTGCCATCTAGATCAATTCCTGGTCTGATGTATTTGGCGATGTATAGAAATGTAGGGGAGTAGATGAGTAAGAAAGAGATCGACTCATATATTGCCGGCCAAAGTGAGCCACAAAAAACTCTGTTAAAAGAGATGCGCAAAATAATTATGGAGATTGAGCCATCATTAAAACAGGGAATCTCATATGGAATACCAGCATTTAAATTAGATGGAGAGGTAATTTGCGGAATTGCCGCTAGAAAAAATGGTTGCTCTTACTATCCTTTTAGTGGATCAGTCTTAGCAGCCCTTAAAAGTGATTTAGTTAAATACAAGCAAACTAAATCTGCTCTTCATTTTGAGACACCACTTCCAAAGACCTTAGTGCGTAAATTGATGACGCTACGAATGGTTCAGATGATGGTCAAAAAGAAACGCAAGTAAAGTTGTAGGATTAGCGTATGAAAAAAGCTAATCAGCCAAATCAAGTATCTGATATTTCACAGGCTGAATTAGATCGTTATGAAAAATTAGATCAAGAGTGGCGTGAGTACGGCATTGCTGCCCCGGCCAGGCGAGCATTAGTAGATGCAAAGTTATATAAAGTCTCAGATTTACGAAAGATTTCACAATCTGATTTAGAGGGCTTACACGGCATGGGTAAGAGTGCAATTGCACGGCTTAAGGTTTTAATGAATGCTAAAAAAATTAAGTTCCGCCCGTGAAGCGCTTTTTCTCTTGGTTTATAAGGTTATTTACCGACCGGCGAACTTGGGTCAGGCAGATATTTGTTGCCGCCGCTGCATCGGCGACTGCTTGGGTAATTGGGGATAATTTAGTTTTTAAGGGTGGATTAGTGGCTGCAATTGTTTGCGCACTGAGTATTCGAATCTCACTGTATAAATCAGTTCGCGAAGGCTTAGGCCAGATTGTTGGAACTGCAATTGGCGCAGGTGTGGCACTGTTAACCGTTTACTTCTTTAGCTTTGGAGTTGTAGCAATCGGCACCACCGTGCTGCTTTGTTCAGTTGTTGCCCGCGGACTTCGGTTAGGTGAGGTTGCATCGGTAAATGTGCCGGTAACTGCACTGATTGTAATTGGCCCAGGAATCTCTGGATCAACAGCAGAACATCGTCTGGTCTCAACCTTAATTGGAGCAGCCGTAGCAATAGTTTTCTCTTACTTCTCCCATGCAAATACCCCAGCTGGTCGAACTGTTAATCAGATTGCCAGAGTTGGAAAGCGAAGTGCGGCGCTAATTAGTGAGATGGCAGAGGGAGTTGCAGCTGGTTTTAATCAAAAGCAAGCTGGTAATTGGTTGGCTAAAGCAAGATTATTGGCGGAGGAGATCCCAACTCTTCGCTCGCAAGCAATTGAAGCAAAGCAATATGCCAGATGGTCACCACTTGCCGGAGTTGATGAGGCAGATGCTCTTTATGTGCAAGGAGTAGCGGTTGAACACATGGTGGTGCAGGTTAGAAGTATGGCTAGAACATTATTTGATTCCACTTTAGATGAGAATCGTAAAGAGATTGTTGATCGTCAAATTGCATACGCACTCTCTGCAACTAGCTATGCCATTACCGCCAAGATTGAGTTAATCCAATCCGATCACAGTGATTCTGAGGTAGATAATATTGCTAAGGATTTAAGGTTAGCTGCTAATAACCTAACTGAAGAATTACTTGAGCAAGCAGATAAACTTCCTAGAAGCCAATTTGTTAGATGTATTTCAATAGTCTCTCAGATGAAGGTAATTGCTAACTCATTAGATGAGTCATCTCCTGCACTACACAATGTGAAGACACCAGGGGAGCCCCGTGGTGCGCAGGTAATTGGGCTATCACCGGTAGTTGAAACCACTAAATTTAGTCGGCGGTTATGGATCAAAGTTCGTAATTTCTTACGACGTTAGTAAGATCAAGTCATGACCAATCCTGAGATTACCCAATACGCAAATGATTATGAGGCAGCCACCAATTACTTTTTAGATGCGGTTAATAAGTTAAACCCAGCTGATTTAGATAAGCCAAAAAGTGATGGCTGGAATGCCCGCCAAGTAATTCACCACCTAGCAGATAGTGAATCCCAATCTTGTGCCAGACTTAAAAGATTAGTTGCAGAGCCTGGCAGTGTTATTCAAGGTTATGATGAAAATAATTGGGCACAAAGTGCCACATTAGGTTACACAGAGCTGCCAATTGAGAATTCAATAGCTTTGTTCAAAGCATCCCGGGCAGCATCCCTTGAGATTATTAAAAGATTAAGTGTTGAACAGCTTTCAAATGCTGGGGTTCATACTGAGTCTGGTGCCTATGATCTTAGAAAATGGCTTAAGAGCTATACCAACCATCCAAAGGATCACACCGGTCAATTATTAGCCGATTAACTCCGCATTAGAGTACTTGCGCTGTGGATGTTTACAGATCTCATCATTCATATCTTCAGCACACTTAGCACAAAGTAAGTTAAGTGAGTTGCACGGCACCTTTGGGCAATCGTAAAAACGAATAGCTTCAGCTTGGCACTTCTCACACTTTGCAATTGATTTTGACTTATCACTGAACTCAATCGACATCCGGTTATCAAATGTATATAGAGCGCCCTCCCAGAGACCATCATCACCAAACTCTTTACCGTAGGTAAAGATGCCACCATCGATTTGATAAACCTCTTTAAAGCCGCGGGTAGTCATAACTGAGGACAAAACCTCACATCTAATTCCACCGGTGCAGTAGGTAACAATTGGCTTATCTTTTAAGTGGTCATACTTGCCACTTTCAATTTCTGCTACAAAATCTCTAGTGGTTGCAGTATCTGGCACTACCGCATTTTTAAATCTACCAACCTGGGCTTCAAATGCATTTCGGCCATCAAAGAAAACCACATCATCGCCACGCTTTGCTACTAACTCATCAACTTGTGCTGGCTTTAAATGTTTACCGGCACCAACTACGCCATTCTTATCAACCTTAATTTCATCAGGGTGACCGAAAGCAACTAGCTCAGGGCGAACCTTCACACTTAACTTAGGAAAATCATTGCCAGTGCCATCAGACCATTTAAATTTCATCTTGGCAAAGCCTTCATAGCTTCTGGTCTGGCGGATGTATTTTTTAAGATCAT
>CANLHE010000083.1 GCA_947490605.1 Actinomycetota bacterium | reverse complement strand
TACGGAGATTACCTCTGAAGGTGCAACACAAATCGAAATTACTAGCGAAATTCGCAGGCAATTCCCGCAAGAGTAATTAATTAATCACTAATCTTGTGATTATGAAACCTGAGCAAGTAATAGGTGCGATCGGTATGGCAACGATGACAATTCGCCCTGGCGATACCTCAGTTGCGCAAGGTGTAAACGACTTACCAGTTGTTGGGTCTAACCAGCTGTTATCACTTATGGAGAGCGCAAGTAGTACAGCAATTATTGAGTTCTTAGATTTTGGTGAAACAACTGTTACAACTCAAACTCAAGTTGAGGTATTTAGTGCAGCTGGAGTTGGAACTGAAATTCATGCGACTGCAAGATGTCTCGGGTTAATTGAGGGAATTCTAAAATTTGAGATCGATGTTCATCAATCTTCTAGATTAATTGCCTCTGGTTTAATTACTAGAAAATTTGTTGAAAGAGTTTCTTTCATGGCTAGAGTTGCCGCCGAAACTATGGTTGCTGAAAAAGGACTTCCACTAAAAGAAAATAAAATCGCTAGCAGCTTAAACTTCTAAGCCACTAGCGAAGATATTAAATTACTTTTTTGTAGCCCAGAAAATTTCTGCGATTTCGTCAATCTTGCCAATTAGCTTTTCAGCAACTGCAACATCATTTGTTCCCTTGCTGCCACCTGCACCAGCTAGCTTGGTAGCTTCATTAAATAGTGAATGAAGTTGTGGGTAGGCTTCAAAATGATTTGGCTTGAAATAATCAGTCCATAAAACCCAAAGATGGTGCTTTACCAACTCAGATCTCTCTTCCTTAATTGCAACCGCACGAGATTTAAAATCTATATCGCTGCTGGCTGCATATTTTTCCATACAAGCCTTAACAGATTGTGCCTCAATTTTGGCTTGTGCTGGATCGTAAACTCCACATGGTAGATCGCAGTGCGCAAAAACAGTTTCCTTAGGTGTAATTCTTGCTAGTAATGTATTTATCATTGCTCTCCCTAGTAGTTTTAAAAGTAATTAATAGTGGGAGAATACTCCCCATGTTCGCTTTTAGCACGGTGGTCGTTTCTGGAAACTCCATGTCACCTTCTTATCGAGAAGGAGATTGGCTGATTATTCGAAATTTAAGTGGCAAAAAGCACACACTCAAAATTGGGGCGGTCTACTTAGTTCAGGATCCAAACCGACCAGGGGTTAAATTACTAAAAAGATTAAAAGAGAGCCGAATAGAGCATGGTGTTATTCGGTACTGGGTTGAAGGAGATAACTTGCTAAGTGAAGATTCTAGAAGTTGGGGTTGGTTAGAAACAGATCAATTTTTAGCCAGAGTAGTGCTTAAATATCGAAAAGGAAATTAACGAGTAAAAGCCTCAGTCATTAATGCTTTTTCTTCCTCTTCATGTAAATGATGATTTCCAGTTGCAGGACTTGCAGTCGCCCGTCGTGAAACTCTTCTTAATGTGCGACCAGACAATTCTTCGTGAGCAACAAATGCTTCAGAAGTAGCAAGAGCTATAAATGGCCAAGGACCTTGGTTTGCTGGTTCATCTTGCACCCATAGCAAGGTTGCCTTCGAATGTTTTTTAGCTTCAGCAATCATTTCTTCAATCGGTAATGGGTATAGCTGTTCTACTCTTGCGATTGCTGTTGAGTGCTCATTTAGTTTTTCACGTTCAGCAATTAAGTCATAGTAAACCTTGCCGGAGGCAAAAATTAAGCGAGTTGCGTTACCAACTTTTTCATCTGCAATGAATGGTTTAAATGTTCCAGATGTAAAATCCTTTAAGCCACTTGCAGCAGCCTTTAAGCGCAACATAGATTTTGGTTCAAAAACAATTAATGGTCTGCGAGCTGGATTCTTCATGTGCCAGCGAAGCAAGTGGAAATAAGAAGCTGGAGTTGATGGCTGAGCCACTGTCATGTTTTGTTCAGCACATAATGTCAAGAACCTTTCAATTCGGCCAGAGGAGTGATCTGGTCCTTGTCCTTCATAACCATGCGGTAGTAATAAAACAATAGAAGAACGCTCACCCCATTTTTGAAGTGCGGATGAAATAAATTCATCAACAACTGTTTGAGCACCATTAGCAAAATCGCCAAATTGAGCTTCCCAGATTACTAACGCGTTATCTCGCTCAACTGAGTATCCATATTCAAATCCCACTACTGCATACTCAGAAAGGAGTGAGTCATATATATGGAATTGATTAGGATCTTTAACTAAAGATCTAAGTGGGAATAAGTCTTTTCCGGTTTCTTTGTCAACAACTACTGCATGGCGATTACTAAATGTTCCGCGTCTAACATCTTGCCCACTCATGCGGATTGGATAGCCTTCTTGTAACAGTGAGCCGAATGCAAACATTTCACCAGTCGCCCAGTCAACTGTTGCTTCATCTAGCATTTCAGTTCGCTTTAACAATTGTGGTAATAATTTGGGATGAACTGTGAAGTCTGATGGGAACGCAGATTGAGTTGCTGCAATTTTTCTTAAATCAGCTTCAGACACTGCTGTATTTACGGTATGTGGAGCAGGAACAACTGGTGCTTTCCAATTTGGGTCACTTTCTGGTTCAGTGTTGTGAACTGATGTAAATACACCCTCTAACTGTTGCTGATAGTCACGTAGAACCTCTTCAGCCTCTTCAACAGTTATATCGCCACGACCAATTAATGCTTCGGTATAAAGCTTTCTAGTGGATCGCTTGGCATCAACTAATTTATACATAAGTGGTTGGGTAAAGCTTGGCTCATCACCTTCGTTGTGTCCTCGACGACGGTAACAAACCATGTCGATTACAACATCTTTGTTAAATGCCTGGCGATATTCAAATGCAAGGCGCGCAACACGAACACAAGCCTCTGGGTCATCACCATTAACGTGGAAGACCGGAGCCTGAATCATCTTTGCAATGTCAGTTGAGTAAGTTGATGAACGGGCTGCATGTGGTGAAGTTGTAAATCCAACTTGATTATTAACAACTATATGAATTGTTCCACCAGTTCGGTATCCCTTTAAAAGTGATAACGAAAGTGTTTCAGAAACAACTCCTTGCCCAGCAAATGCAGCATCGCCATGTAAAAGAATCGGAAGAACTGGATAGGAAGCTTGTTCATCAACAGATGTATCACCAGCAGTAGCTCTTAATTTATCTTGCTTAGCGCGAACAATGCCCTCTAGTACTGGATTTACCGCCTCTAAGTGGGATGGGTTTGCCGCTAAATAAATTTTGGTAGTCGCACCTGATTCAGCAGTAAATGTCCCCTTTGTTCCTAGGTGATACTTAACGTCGCCCGATCCATGTACCTCGTTGTCATGGTAATTTCCTTCAAACTCTTGAAATATTTGTCCATAAGATTTACCAGCAATATTTGCTAAAACATTTAGACGCCCACGGTGTGGCATTCCAATACACACTTCATCTAAACCAGAATCAGCTGCTGATGAGATCATCGCATCAAGCATTGGTATTACCGACTCGCCACCTTCTAATGAAAATCGTTTTTGTCCGACATATTTAGTTTGTAAAAATGATTCAAACGCCTCTGCGCTATTTAACTTTCGTAATATTCTAAGTTGCTCTTGGCGAACAGTTCTTGGTGCGCCTACTTCAATGCGCTCTTGAATCCATTTACGTTCATCTGGATTGGCAATATACATATACTCAACACCGATTGTGCGGCAGTATGAGTCGCGAAGTACTCCTAAAATTCTGCGTAATTTCATAAATGGTTTGCCACCAAATCCACCGGTTGCAAACTCTCGATCTAGATCCCATAGAGATAACCCATGATTTACAACATCTAAGTCCGGGTGAGATCTTTGAACATAAGCTAACGGCTCAATATCGGCCATTAAATGTCCAGTTGTGCGATATGCGTCAATTAATTTTTGTACTCGTGCTGTCTTACTTACATCATCATCTTTTTCAAATTGCATATCAACAACCCAGCGAATTGGTACATATGGAATCCGGAGGGCTTCAAATATTTCATCGTAGAAGTTTTCTTCACCAAGTAAAATTTCGTGAATCCGGCGAAGGAAATCACCAGATTGGGCACCCTGAATAATTCGGTGATCATAAGTACTAGTTATTGTTACCA
>CANLHE010000082.1 GCA_947490605.1 Actinomycetota bacterium | reverse complement strand
CTTCATATGACCAAGAACAGTTTTAATATCAGTCTTACAAGTAATCAATGCCCATAGGCCGGCTAAAAGTGCGATACCAAGAATTAATAATTTGAGCGCAATTTGAATTACACCTAACACAATTAGATAAACGTAGGCCATCTTAAAGCCACCGCCAGAATCAGCAGTAGATAAATCATAAGTATCAATTAAGGTTAAAACCATTAAATATGTTGCGCCAAGATAACTTGCTGCGCCAATTGTATAAAACACAACCCGTTGAGTCTGATTTGTTGGAGCCTTCAAGAAGTTAACTAAACCAGTTAAAAGATTAGCCACCCGAGTTTTTTGAATAATAAGTGAAAGCACTAATGGAATCAACGCCAAGGTTGCAAAAGCTTCAATAAATGGTGCGGTATTAGTTCTAACAAAAACATTTTTAAGCAAGGTCACAAATGAAACTTCGTTTGAGCGCCAAATATCGGTAATCCAAACTAAAAAGAAAACTCTGGTCACAAGCGCAGTAACTGTTAGAAATGCTCGCATCTCCAGATTTTGCGCAAAGATTGCGAAAAATAAGGCTAAGTAACTAACTAGCAACCAGGTTAGGCCAGTTGAGGCGGTTATCGCATTAAACGCTGTTGCGTAGTTTGAATAGTCACTTAGTGTGTACCAATAAAAGGTATCTGGGATTACTAGTAGTAATGCGGCTAATAGATATATTCGATGTAATTTATTTGTAATTAGATTCATGTATTAAGCCTACCTTATGCAGTTAAGGTAATTAGTGATACTTCAGGTGGGCAAGCAAATCTAATTGGTGCAAATGGGCTCATTCCCATCCCAGCTGAAACATTTAGCCATGGTTCATCATTGACCTTAGTAATGCCACGAGATCGCCAATTTTCTAAATCACAATTAGTTGTTAGAGATTTACTGCCACCAAACCAAGGCATTCGCACCTGACCACCATGAGTGTGGCCAGCAAAAATTAAATCCAATTCATCTGCAGCCATGGCCGCAATTACTCGCTCATATGGCGCGTGGGTAACACCTAATGCAACATCTGCATTTTTACTAACCTTTCCGGCAACTAAAGGGTAATTATCTAACTCCAAATGGGCATCATCAGTGCCACGGGCTTCAACCACTACGCCATTAACCTTTATCTTTACCTTGCCATGATTTAGATCTTTCCAACCACTTTTAACTAGTTTATTTCTAAGTTTTTCAGTTGGTAATTTATTGCCAATCTTTCGCTCGCCATTATCTTTTCTTAAATAGGAGAATGGATTTTTAAACTTTGGCGCGTAGTAATCATTTGAACCAAAGACAAACAAACCAGGTAGTTCTAATAACTCCTGCAGCGCGTCAATTACTGGATTTACCGCATCCTTGTGAGCTAAGAAATCTCCAGTACTAATTACTAAATCCGGCTTTAACTTAATAAAGCTTTTAATATCTGCGATCTCTCGCTTTTTATTTGGGGTCAGATGCAGGTCAGAAAAATGGAGAATGCGAATATCACTGGCCCGTTTAGGCAGTAGGGGCAAGGTTGCTGTGCGTACTTTGTATGCCATAGGCATGAGAAGATACCCCTATGGGACTAAAAGAAAAACTACAAGCAGATTTAACCGATGCGATTCGTGCTCGCGATGAGGTCAAAAGCGGCACAGTCCGTATGTTGCTAACCGCGATTACTAATGAAGAGGTAGCTGGCAAAACCGCAAAGGTTTTAAATGATGCCGAAATTATTACTGTCTTAGCGCGAGAGTCAAAAAAACGTCGTGAAGCAGTCGATGCTTACACCGAAGCAAAACGAGATGATTTAGCAAATAAAGAAAAAGCCGAAGGCGTAATTATTGCGCAGTACTTGCCAGAACAATTAAGTGAGGCAGAGCTTAAAAAGATGATTGCAGATGCAATTGCTGAAACTAATGCAGCAGGACCTGCTGGCATGGGATTAGTAATGAAGGTATTACAACCTAAGATTGCTGGCAAAGCAGATGGTGGTTTGGTATCTGGTTTAGTAAAAGCAGCCCTTGCTCAATAATTTAATCAAAGGAAACTAAATGAAATATGAATATGTAACTGTTCCACTACTTACCCACGCAACAAAACAGATTCTAGATACTTGGGGATCTGAAGGTTGGGAGTTAGTTCAAGTTGTTCCAGCCCCTGGCGGTGGAGATCAATTAGTTGCATACATGAAGCGCGAAGCTAAGTGAGTATTCAAGCTAAGTTAGCTGAACTTGGTTTAACACTGCCAGCGGCAGCAGCGCCAGTTGCAGCTTATGTACCAGCGGTTAGAACCGGCAATTTAGTTTTTACCGCAGGGCAGTTGCCATTAGTTGATGGCAAAATTCCATTTGTTGGCAAGGTTGGCAGTGATGTCACACCAGAGCAAGCAAAAGATATGGCGCAGATTTGCGCACTAAATGCATTAGCTGCCATCTCACTTGTTGCAGATATTGATCAGATTGAAAAAATTGTTCGAGTTGGTGGATTTGTTAATGGCATTCCAGGCTTTGTGGCAATTCCAGCGGTAATAAATGGCGCAAGTGAATTACTAATTAAATTATTTGGTGAGGTAAATGGCAAACATGCTCGCACTGCAATTGGTGTTGCAGAGCTTCCGCTAAATGCCCCAGTTGAGGTAGAGATGGTTGTTCAACTTAAAAGCTAATCTCATCCCCAGCAACTAATTGTTGTTCGGCAAGTCCTTTTAATATATGAACTTTTGCCTTTCCACTCACCTGCCAAATATTTGAATTACTTCGCTTAGTCAGCGCAGTTAACTCATCTATGCCAATTAAAATCCCATCACTTGGAATATTTAAAAGTATTTTGGCCGCACTCTCTGGAATCCATCTAAAAAACTTATCAAAATGGGGAATTACTCTAATTTGTGGGATTAGATTTAAACCAACCGTTGGCTCACTCTTTGATAGACGAAAATTTGGAATATGTGAACTTAAAACCATCGCTCCCGCACTACAACCTGCAATTGATCCACCACTTAAGTAATTCTCATAAACAGCTTTCCAAACTGGCGTATCAATCAATGAATCTGCTAAATAATGTGGATCACCACCGGAGAAATAAACAAGTGCGCTATCTCTTATCTGATCGGCATACTCTTGATTATTGGCACCATCTCGATCATAAATTGGTAGAAATATTGATTCCACCCCTATTTTTTCTGCCTGCTCGCGCCCTAAATCGCGCCAATGATTTAATCGAGATTCACTTTCGCGCCCGGCAGCAGTTGGGATTTGAATATAAATTGGTTTCTTACCATTTTTAACACCATCATCAATTAAGGATTTTTCAAACTCGGCCATCTGGGGTAGATATTCACCTGAGCCAACTAAGGCTAATGACCCATTCATATATTAAGTGTTACTAACGTCCGCGCTTAGATAATCTTTCATAATCTAAAACTACAACCGCTCTTGGTTCTAACTTCACCCAACCGCGGGAGGCAAAATCTGCCAATGCTTTATTAACAGTTTCTCTAGATGCTCCAACTAATTGCGCTAGCTCTTCTTGAGTTAAATCATGATTAACATGCAAGCCATCATCTTTTTTAGTTCCAAATCTCTCACCTAATTCAATGATTGCTTTTGCAACTCGGCCTGGCACATCAGCAAAAACTAAATCTGATAAAACATCATTTGCTTTGCGTAATCTTTGCGCAAGCCGGCCCAGTAATTGAAGTGAAACCTGTGGGTGAGCAGTAACCCAACCAATAACCTGATCATTAGCAAGTGATAACAATCTTGAGTCAACAACAGCGGTCGCAGTTGCAGTTCGTGGCCCTGGATCAAATAAAGATAGCTCACCAAACATATCGCCAGGTCCTAAGATTGAAAGTAAATTCTCTCGGCCGTCCCCAGAAGATGTTCCTAATTTTAATTTTCCTTCAACGACAACAAATAAACGATCACCGATATCGCCCTCTTTAAATATTGTTTTGCCTTTAGCGACCTTAACTGCAGTCATTGAGGCACGAAGGGTGGCAGCAGATGCGTCATCTAGCGCGGTGAACAAAGCCGCCCTGCGCACTACCTCTTCTTCGTTTTTTATTGGCATAGTAGAGGCTACAACGCCTACCCGCATTA
>CANLHE010000081.1 GCA_947490605.1 Actinomycetota bacterium | reverse complement strand
ATACTGTTATTGAAATATCATCTAATCGAATATGTTTCTTTTGAATTAGATCAATTAACCGTCCAGGGGTAGCAACCACAATTGGTACACCTCTTTTTAGAGCTTGAATTTGTTTTGAATATGAAAGTCCGCCGGCAACAACTTGTGAATTCAAATTAACAGTTCTAGAAAGTGGCGCGATTACATCACTGATCTGCATTGCTAGCTCTCTAGTTGGTGATAAAACTAAAGCAAGTGGCTTCATCGGGGCTGCTGTTTTTCCAGCTAACCGGGTCATAAGCGCTAGACCGAAAGCTAAGGTTTTACCGGATCCAGTTTGGCCTCTACCTAAAATATCTTTACCAGCGATTGCATCAGGCAATGTGGCTTTTTGAATTGGGAATGGCTTCTCAATACCTGCAGTGTGAAGTGCTTTGATCAGCGCAGGGTTAACACCTAAATCTTTAAATGACATAAATCAACCTAACAAGACATGATGCGCGTCTTGGTGGTGATTAGAGATTAAGACTCGCAAGGCGCTTACAAAGTGTAAGCACATGGGAAATTACTGAAGTAAGTTTACCGTACTTTTTATTTTAAAATTACCAACTATTAATCAAGCCTAATTTTTGTATTGTTTACAGTTAATTCAACCGCAACAATCCCTTTATCTCCATCATTTGACTCTGGCTTTACCCACTCAATTTCAACATCTTTTAGCCCAGATTCGATCTCGGCTTTAAACCATGAATCGGCAAGTTTTTCATCGTCAGCAATAATAATTTTGGATATTTTTGCAACCGAGTTTCCATCTTTTGATGGATGATTCTCGGTAAGCCATTGGATAAAGAATGGTAACTCGCCTGCGCCCATAATCTCTCTAACACCAATTTGCTTCCATTTTAATTCACTACCATCAGGTCTAGTTCTATAACCATCGGCTGCTTTTCTTCCAAACTTTTCCTCAACCTTGCTTAATTCATTAGAGCTAAATACCCAAGTTAACCAACCGCCACCTGCTTCAGCTTTTTTCTTAACTGCTTGACCAAATGCAGTTGCATCGGTTGCTGGATGATCTAATGGACAAACAACTTCAATATATTGCCCGTTTAATAATGGGGCTGTGAAGTTGCGTGTACCAAATTTAGGATGAATACCGCCATCAATAAATGCAGTACTAATTTGTGAACCAATTCGATTAACTACATCCGAGATCTGGTCATGGGAGGCAACATATGAAACATGGTCAAGACGCATGAGAGTATTTTGCCTTACCTTTGTGGGTGCTAATTACCATTTCTTTAACGCAGTTCACACATTAGGGCTTCAATTAGTAGCAATGGGGCGGCATTTTGTGCCAAATTCCGCCTTGTTTTCAAAATTGCTTCAATTTTCTTAAGTGTCCGCTCTGGGCCCTCATTAGCTGCAAGCTTACTAATTTCAGATTTTAGATCTTCGTTTATAAGTGAATCACCAGATCCAGATTGAACAAGTAAAACATCTCGGTACAAAGTTGAAAGATCTAATAAAGCCCGATCAAGATAATCTCTTACCATCCGAGTAGAGCGAGATTTTTGTTCCTTCTCTAACTCCTTAACAGCTTTTGAACCGCCAGCAGCTAATTTTGATCCGCTACCGCCCCAAGCTTCTTTTAGCTTAGAGATTTCTAACTCATCTTTTGCTTCAGAGTCTGCAAGTGCATCAGCCTTTGCTGCCTCTACTAAATTCTGCGCAGCTTTAAAAGCGGTTGCGATATCTTTAATTGAGAATGGTAATTTCATAATATTTTTTCGGTTTTCTTTTGCATTTGTATCCGTGGCTAATCGCCGGGCCCGGCCGATATGACCGCCAGAGGCTTTAGCAACAAATTCAGCAGTTGCAGCATCAATTGAGTCTCGCTCAATTAATAATTTTGTAATCGCTTTAGTAGATGGCGTGCGCAATGAAAGGTGGCGGCAGCGTGATCTAATTGTGGGTAGAACATCGGTAAGAGTTGGCGCGCAAAGTAACCAAACAGTTCTAAGCCCAGGCTCTTCAACCACTTTAAGTAAGGCGTTCGCTGCTGAATCAGTTAACCGATCCGCATCCTCAATTACTACCACTCGCCAAGCTGCAACTGAGGGCGCCCATGATGCCCTACTAATTAAATCTCTTATCTCATCTATCTTTATTGATAAGCCTTCGGTTTTAATCAATTCAACATCGGCGTGTGAACCAGTAATTGTTGACATGCAATCAACACACTTACTGCAGCCACCATCTTTACAAACTAAAGCAGCGGCAAATGCGATTGCCGCATTTGATCTGCCAGAGCCTGGCGGGCCAGTAAATAACCAAGCATGCGTCATCGCTTGAGTTTGATCGCCCTTATTCTTTGAGGATTTAACTGCTTCTTGTAATACGTTGATGACTTCGTTTTGATCAACTAATGAATTGAAAACACTCATTGCTGCTTCTGATTTCTTTTCAGCGCCTTAATTGTTAAAACTCGCTCAGAAATTACTTGATGTATTTGTTCGATACTTAAAGATGCATCAACTATTAAAAATCTTTCTGGGTCTTGGTGGGCAAGATTTAAATACTCTTGACGCACTCTTTCGTGAAAAGCCAATGGCTCACTCTCTAGTCGGTCGGTTGATTGCAATCTACCCAAACCAATTTCAGCCGGTAAATCCATAACAACGGTTAGAGTTGGCATTAGAGATTCAGTTGCCCATCTTGAAATTCGTGCAACCTCAGTTGGTAGTAAAACTCTGCCAGCTCCTTGATATGCAATTGAAGAGTCAAAGTAGCGATCAGAAATTACTATCTCACCCCTTTGAAGTGCCGGTCTGATTGTTGAGTAAACATGGTGTGCTCTATCTGCGGCATACATAAGTGCTTCAGCTCTTGGTGAGATCGCACCGGTTTTATTATCTAGCAAAATATCTCGTAATTGATCACCCAATGTAGTGCCACCTGGTTCACGAGTTAATAACACAATTTCATTATTTTTTTCAAGCAACTCTTTGAGTAATTTAGTTTGCGTTGATTTACCAGAACCTTCGCCGCCTTCAAAAGTAATAAAAACTCCAGTAGTTACCTGTCCGGTAATGGCTCCTAGTTCGCCACGAAATGCTGATCTGATATCGCTCAATAATGAAACATTTGGCCGATCTCGCATCTGCCGATAAGAAAGAACTCCAACTGTCACCGCAATAACTCCAGCAAAAAACATAGTAAATGCTGCTCCGTTATAGGTTACTGTTGTACTTCTAAACGAGTAGGTATGACGGCCAATTGCAGCCGCTATTAACGGTGCAACAGCAAGAACTAAAACTAGTGAAACTCTGATTAGTGATTGCATGAAGGCAAATGTGCGCCCACGCACCTCATCTTCAACCTCCATACCAAGCATGGTGAATCCAGTTACCCAAGAGATTCCCGCAAAAATACCTAAGATGATGGTGATAAAGATTGCCAGCACAAGGTTTAAAACCAAAGACAGGGTTACTAAAAATAAACCTGAAACAGTAAGTGAGATACCAAATAATCTTCTTCTAGAAAATTGGGCAAATACCTTTGGCCCAAATGAAATTCCTAATGCAAGACCGAAAAATACTGCGCCAAATAAAATTCCGTAAGCAGCTTCACCAGCTTGTAAATCATCAACAAATGTACGAGCTAACCCAATTACCGCACCTGCAGCAAAAAATGCGCCAAGCATTCCAAAGATTAAGCCCCGGATAACTTTGGATTCTTTAATAAATGCAAAGCCATCCCATAGAGATTTTCCAAGGGAGAGTTGTTTTAGTTTATTTCCAGGCCCAGCAGGAATTTCTTTTAAACGCCAAATTGTGTAAGCACAAAATGCAAAACTAACTGCATTCACATAAAGCGCTAAGTCTGCAGCTGAAGCTGGGGTGGTATTTCCAATTACCGAATTTATAGCACCAGTGAAAAGAGCAAGAAGTGAAAATACAATTGCCGCAATTGGTGCTGTGCCATAGGCGGCCAGTAATGAAACTTGGTTAGCACTTTCTAACTTTAACTTTGGCACCAGGTTTGGAACAGATGCCTCTTTGGCTGGTGACCAAAATAAGGTAACAATCTCAACAAGGGCTGATGCGGTATACAGCCAGAAGTAATTACCAACAATTGGAAT
>CANLHE010000080.1 GCA_947490605.1 Actinomycetota bacterium | reverse complement strand
GTGCCATGGGCTGCTTCTGCTTCAACAGTTTTACCATCTGGTGACATAAGAACTGAGGTCATAAGTCCTAAGGAACCATAACCTTGGGCAACAGTGTCTGATTGAACATCGCCATCATAATTCTTACAGGCCCAGATATAGCCACCCTCCCAGCGAAGTGAGGTTGCCACCATGTCATCAATTAAGCGATGGTCATACTCAAGTTTATTCTTATCAAACTCTGCCTTAAACTCTTTCTCAAATACTTCAGCAAAGATATCTTTAAATCGACCATCATAAGCTTTAAGAATTGTGTTCTTAGTTGAAAGAAATACTGGGTATTTTCTTACCAACCCATAATTAAATGTTGCTCTAGCAAAATCACGGATTGAATCATCCAGGTTATACATTGCCATTGCCACACCAGATGATGGGAAATCAAAGACATTAAACTCCATTGGCTTTGAACCATCTTGCGGAGTGAAAGTAACAGTTAGCTTGCCAGCTCCTGGAACTAGGAAATCTGTCGCCTTGTATTGATCACCAAATGCGTGACGGCCAATCACAATTGGCTTTGTCCAGTGTGGAATTAATCGGGGTACATTTTTAATAATAATTGGCTCACGGAAAATTACTCCGCCTAAAATATTACGAATTGTTCCGTTTGGTGATTTCCACATTTGCTTCAAATTAAACTCTTTAACCCGAGCCTCATCTGGCGTAATAGTTGCGCATTTAACTCCAACTCCATGCTTTTGAATTGCATGGGCTGAATCAATAGTTACTTGATCATTAGTTTTGTCGCGGTATTCAATGCCTAAGTCGTAGTACTCAAGATTTATATCAAGGTAAGGCAGAATTAGTGACTCCTTAATGAATTGCCAGATGATTCTGGTCATTTCATCGCCATCTAATTCAACAACGGTGCCCTCTACTTTGATCTTATTCATTATCTTGCTCCGCCCTTAGAGATCTTTAACATCTGCTTGTTTAGTTCGAACTGCCTCAGAGGCAGCTTTTAATGAAGCTAACTCATCTGCAGTTAACTTTGTCTCTACAACTTTATTAATTCCATTCTTACCAATCTGTGCTTCTACTCCTAAATAAACTCCGTTAATTCCATACTCACCATCGACCCAAGCACATACTGGCATTACCTCATTTGAATCAGTAATTACTGCCTTTGCCATTCGAGCAGCAGCTGCTGATGGTGCGTAATAAGCAGAACCTGTTTTAAGTAGTGCAACAATCTCAGCGCCACCATTTCTGGTGCGTTCTACTAACTCTGCAATCTCAGTGGCAGATAAAACCTCTGATAGTGGTTTTCCATTTACGGTGCAACGACTTGGTACTGGCACCATAGTTTCACCATGTGAACCAAGAGTTAATGTTTTAACCGCAGCAGTTGCTACGCCACATTTTTCAGCAACAAAGTTAGTGAACCGTGCAGTGTCTAACATGCCAGCTTGTCCCATAACTTTGTTATGAGAAAACTTGGTTGCAATTTGGGCAAGTGCGGTCATTTCATCAAGTGGATTAGAAACCACAATAATTACTGCGTTTGGTGAATGCTTTGCAATGTTTTCGGCAACTCCTCGAACGATTCCGGCATTTACGCCAATTAAATCCATTCGGCTCATGCCGGGCTTGCGTGGTAGGCCTGCGGTAATTACTACTACATCAGAGTTAGCAGTTTTCTCATATCCACCACCTTCTGCAGTGGTAGTTGCACCAATTAATTTTGTTTCAAAATTTTCAATTGACCTTGATTGATTTATATCTAACGCTAGACCTTCGGACTTTCCTTCAACAATATCGGTTAGAACTACAGTTTCGAAAATGTCATATTCAGCAAGTCGTAGTGCGGTGGTAGAACCATAAAAACCTGATCCAACAACAGTTACTTTTCCAGATCTGCTCATTTAATCCTCTCAAGGCGATAGGACAATATTACTGATTAGAGCCGTTTCAACTAAATCCGCTTCCTACCTAGCGTTAGGAAGTGAGAGCGCCAATCCAAATAGCATGATGCAGATCATTATCGGCAGAATTAATTCAATATTCCGCTTCACCTTAAGTTGTGAATATCTCGACAGTGAAAAGGTGGCGGTAGCTAACGAAATGATTACTGAGCCAGTTCGAACTGAGCCGCTGATTGCAACAATCAATCCAACGGTGACAATTGCTAGTGAAAACCTTCGAATTTGATCTAAAGTAAAACTTTCTTTCATGACTTAGCCAATTCAATAATATTATTTAACAACATGGCCCTAGTCATTGGTCCAACCCCGCCTGGCATTGGTGCAAAGGCTGATACAGATTTTGCAACTGCAGGGTCAACATCACCAACTAAACCTTGATCTGTTCTGGTGATTCCAACATCGATAACAGTTGCGCCATCCTTAACCATTCCTGGCTTTATAAAATGAGCAGAGCCAATGGCCGCAACCACAATATCGGCCTGCTTCATTAACTCTGGTAAATTCGAAGTTGCCGAGTGCGCAAGGGTTACCGTCGCATTGTTTGGTTTTTGTGACAATAAAATTGAAAGTGGTCTGCCCACCGTAGTACCGCGACCAATAATTAATACCTTAGTACCAGATAGTTTAATTCTATACTCAGTAAGTAATTCAAGAATTGCTTTTGGTGTACAAGGAATAATTGTGTTTTTCCCTAGGAAAAATTTACCAAGATTTATTGGATTAAGTCCATCAGCATCTTTGTCTGGATTAATTGCAAGCAGAACCTCTTCAGTATTTACTAACTTAGGTAGTGGTAACTGCACAATAAATCCGGTGCACTCTGGATTTTGATTTAAATCATTTACCGCCTTTATAACTTCTGCAGTAGTGGCACTCTCAGGCAGATTGACCTTTATTGACTTTATGCCAACCTGCGCGCAATCTCGATGCTTTCCATCAACATATGCAATTGAACCTGGATCGCTGCCAACTAATATTGTTCCAAGAGCTGGTTTCTTATCCATTTTCAATACCTTATTAGTTATTTCACCCTTAATGCGTTCGGCAAGTGCTTTGCCATCCATTATTACCGCGCTCATGTAGCCAGCCTACCCTCGCCCTGCTTTTTCTTAAACAACCTCGGTAGATATTTCACAAGTATAAAAACTATTAAAACTTGTAAAGCAAATACTGCGCCAATTCTAATTGGGTTCACCCCTACTGGTGACATATTTGCTGAAAGTAGTGAACCAGATGAAATGAAGGCAAATATTGCTGGTATAAAAGTTGAGATTAGAAAAAATCTGATCGTTATCTGCTGCTTGCTTTTTGCATCAACTCTTTGCTTGTTTATTAAATCTATATTCACCCAGGCATAAATAGCAACAATTAAGGTCAAAATAATTAGCCATGGATATTTACCATTTGGAAGTGCTGCTAATACCGGAATAGCTGGTATCTCTCTTAAGTTAAAGATAAACGGAGTTATATCTGTAGCACTTCCTAGGGAAAATCCAGAGCCAAGGCCATAGCTTAGGCAAGTAAATATGATGTTTGGTAAATAAAGCAGTTGTAGAAGCAATAGGAGCAGCCCACCTAAAATTCCCGGTTGAATCACAATTGTTAAGTTTTTTGCAGTAGAAAAGTTAAGGATGAGTGATATTGAAAGTAATAATCCACCAAGGCCTAACATAATTGCGAAAAAGTAAAAGGGTATTTTAACAAGATGTTCAGCATTTAAATTGGTTGTGGCAAGAAGTAATAGAACTAATAAAGTTGGAACGCCGCGAAACCAATCAACAGATACTTGAGAGTTTGAGGCAACAACAGCTAGCAATAAGTAAACTATGAGATAGGAAATTATAAAATACGCTCTGCCTATTTTTTTACTGCTAACTGACTCTAATACCCGGCGATATCCCACCCGCATTGTAAGTATCGGGAATATTGCTGCTCCGATTGGCAAATATGAAAGGTAGCCAGTTATTTCATTACTAGTTATATGAAATGGTGTTAGGTGAGAGCCAAGCCAAAGCCATACTGCGGCGCGCATCGGATCTGAGGTGGTGCCATAAGTACTTCCAGCGGTTGCCCAAGCGAACAATGCAATAAATGAAAGTGGGAATAGATAAATCAGTATTGATCTAACTACTTGTTGCAGCGCTACCCAAAATGTACGCGCAACCATTATTTTCCTATCTGCGATTTATCCATTCAATATCTTGCGCATCAAGTTAGCGGTTTCACTTGGTGTTTTACCAACCGCAACACCGACAGCCTCTAATGCTTCTTTTTTCGCAGCAGCAGT